>CAZJNL010000128.1:0-9026 GCA_964546515.1 uncultured Oscillatoria sp. | reverse complement strand
ACCAATGGGAGACAAAAAAAACCGGACAGTTGTCAATACCCCATGCCCGATGCCCCATGCGCCCATGTCCAAATTTCCCCCGCAGTCAGCACGCTCTCTCACCCGCCGGGGCGCAACTCTCTCAAATTTCAGGCAAATCCGAAAGAATGGCTTTTACAAAAAGCCGAGTTTAGCCCTGTTTTGTATATATGCTTTCTTCCGGAAAGTAGAAATGTGTACCAATGGGAGACAAAAAAAACCGGACAGTTGTCAATACCCCATGCCCGATGCCCGATCCTCCATGCCCTAATTTCCCTGTCCCGGGCTGCCGATCATACTGATGCTTGAAAATATACTATCAATCTCAACCTGGGATCAATGAACATTTCCTTATTTTCTGAAACACCGGCAGCGCCAAGCGCACCGGCTAAGGCCATCCCTGACGTGTCAGCGGTTGTGCCAATTTACAACGAAGTGGAAAGCTTGCCCCAGCTGATTGAGACGATCGCCACCACACTGACGGCGAACCAGTTGAGCTACGAAATCATCTGCGTGGATGACGGCTCCAAGGATGGCTCAGCGGAGTTGCTAAAACAGCTAGCTCGCACCCGCTCAGATTTACGAGCGGTGCTGCTGCGCCGCAACTATGGCCAAACTGCCGCTATGGCAGCCGGTTTTAACCACGCTCGGGCTCGCGCAATTGTCACCTTGGATGGCGACTTGCAAAATGACCCAGCCGACATCCCGCTGCTAGTGGCCAAGTTAGACGAAGGCTATGACCTGGTAAGCGGCTGGCGCAAAAACCGGCAAGATGCCAAGCTCACCCGCCTGCTGCCTTCCAAAATCGCCAACATGCTGATTGGGCGAGTCACCGGCGTGCAATTGCACGACTACGGGTGCTCCATGAAAGCCTACCGGTCAGAGCTGGTGTCGGACATGAACCTCTACGGCGAGTTGCACCGGTTTTTGCCGGCTCTGGCTTACATTGAAGGGGCGAGAATTGCAGAGATGCCAGTGCGCCACCACCCCCGCCGGTACGGTCGCAGCAAATATGGGTTGGGCCGCACCTTCCGGGTGCTGATGGATCTGCTCACCATTTTCTTTCTGAAAAAGTTCCTTACCCGCCCGATGCACGTTTTCGGGATTTTTGGCCTAATTTCCATGATCTTGGGGACGGTGTTAGGGCTTTATCTCACCTTCCTCAAACTCGGTTTAGGCGAAAGTATTGGCAACCGCCCTTTGCTGATTTTGGCGGTGCTGTTGCTCGTCACCGGCGTGCAGCTGTTCAGCTTTGGACTGATGGCGGAACTGCTGATGCGCACCTATCACGAGTCCCAGGGACGCCCCATCTATCGCGTCCGAGAGGTGGTCGAGCCTGCTGCTCAGCAGTAGGGATTGCTCGACGCTAATTTGTTAATATTGCTTAACAAAGGGGGGGTGCGGCTTTCCCAGGAAGGGAGAGGGCACCGGCAGTCAGGCCGGCAGCCCGCAGATCCTGAGCGGGCGCACCCTTTCGGTATTAAATCCTTTGATAATAAACTCAGAGCTTTGAAAGTCTTTAACACACTTGAACCGAACCAGCGAGCAAGCCTGGTGATTTTATTTGCCGCCGGCTTGCTGTTCTGGTGCAACATCGCTTCCTTACTCCCAACTGTGCCGCTCTATGTCCAGCATGTGGGCGGGACAAAGCAACAAATTGGCTTAGTGATGGGGGCGTTTGCCCTGGGACTGCTGCCGTCCCGGCCTTGGTTGGGGCCACTGGCAGACCGGCAGGGGCGGAAGATAGTGTTGCTGTTGGGTGCCGGTGTGGCGGCGACAGCACCGCTCGGCTACCTGGTTGTGACATCCATTCCCGGGCTGATAGCCATCCGGGCTTTCCACGGCATCAGCGTTGCCGCTTTTACCACCGGCTACAGCGCCCTAGTCACCGATTTGTCCCCACCGCGCCAGCGGGGGGAAATCATTGGCTACATGAGTCTCAGCAATCCCATTGGTGCGGCCATCGGGCCGGCACTTGGTGGATTTTTGCAGGAGTCAGCCGGCTACAAGCCGCTGTTTCTGATGGCGGCGACTCTGGGAGCCCTGGCGCTGCTGTCTGTCAACCAGGTGAGGGAACCGGGCACTTATGCAGCCGGCCAGACAGAGGGACAGAACGCCGCCACAGAGGCAAGCTCCGTAAGGAGTGGTGGGCTTCCCTCCAGTTCCCCGGAGACGGAAAAGTTCTGGCAGCTGTTGTGGAGCCCTCCCCTGCGGATTCCCACTCTCGTGATGCTGGCCATCGGTCTGGTCTTTGGCACCCTGAGTACCTTCATGCCGCTGTTTATCAAGGAAACCGGGATCAATTTAAATGCCGGTCTGTTCTACAGCACCGCTGCCGTGGCCAGTTTTAGCGTTCGATTGGTCACCGGTCGGGCGTCAGACCGCTACGGTCGGGGGCTGCCGATCGCCGGCAGTCTAGTTTGCTACACTGCGGCGATGCTGGCCCTGTGGGGGTCTAACAGTCCCGCTGCCTTTTTGCTAGCCGCCCTGCTCGAAGGTGCCGCGTCCGGTACGCTGATCCCAACGATCGTGGCCCTGGTCGCTGACCGCTGCGCCCCGCAACAGCGAGGCCGGTTTTTCTCCCTGTGCGTGGGCGGGTTTGACTTGGGGCTGGCGCTCGCCGGGCCCATCTTGGGGGCGGTTGCCGAAGTCACCGGCTACAGAAATATGTTTGCCATTGCTGCCGGTTTGGCATTCTTGGCACTCATGGTCTTCATCACCCAGTCCAGCAAAGACTTGGCCCACTCCCTGAGGTTCGCCACAGGTCGCGGCAAAGATATCTATGCCTTAGACAAGTCGTGAAATATGGGAAGTGCCCAGTGATGAGTTAGGAAAAATTCCCCACTCAACACTGGGCACTCTGTGAAACGGGCTAGGAGGGATTCGAACCCCCGACACCGTGGTCCGTAGCCACGTGCTCTAGTCCACTGAGCTACAAGCCCTCGTTGGAGCTGCCAGCGATTTGCTGTCTTCCGCTCACAGAAATTTATAGTAACACAGCCGAAAGAAAAAATGCAAGAACTTTTTTCAACTTTTTCAAATTTGCCGGCGGAGGGTGGCTTGACCCACCTGGACGCAGCTGGCGAAGCCCGCATGGTGGACGTTTCCGCCAAGGAACCCACTCACCGGCAGGCTGTAGCAGCAGGTCAGGTGCGGATGTCCGAGGCCACTTTCGAGGCCATCCAAGCCGGTAACGCCCCCAAAGGGGATGTTTTGGGAACGGCAAGGATTGCCGGCATCATGGCCGCCAAGCAGACGGCCCAGCTGATTCCCCTGTGCCATCCCTTGCCCCTGCATAAAGTAGAGGTGCGGCTTTTGGCTGACCCACGACTTCCAGGATATCAGATCGAAGCCGAAGTTGTCACCAAGGCAGAAACCGGCGTGGAAATGGAAGCGCTGACAGCGGTTTCTGTGGCGGCGCTCACCCTCTACGACATGGCCAAAGCCTTAGACAAGTCCATCGAGATTGAATCGATTCGGCTGTTGAGTAAGACGGGGGGCAAGTCTGGCGATTACCGGCGTCAGGAATAGTAGGGGCGGGTTTACCAACAACCGAGGTTGCGCACAGATATCTTATATAAACCCGCCCCTGCCGCTAGGGGCGGCTAGGAACCAGGTTTCTTTAACAAACCTGGTTTCTGGATGTGCGGTTTATTTGTGCCGGCCTATTGATCGATCCCAGAATGCCAGAGAGTAAGGCCCCCCTAGACCGCCCAGCGGTCCCGTCAGGGGGCGGACTTGACACTTGTTGACAGAAATTTGTTGCCCAATGGGCAACAAATTTTTCATTCCCTGCCGGCAGCCAGTAAACCGAGGGGCTGTCTGTCTTGCCACGCCCCATTTTTCAAGGGCAGCAAGCTTCAAACGTCTTGTGGGTTTCCCGGTATAATCTCTTTTCCCGAATCTCAAGGGAGGGCAAAGCCAAGCTCGTAAAAGGTCTGAAGTCCTCGAGCTGTGACGATTTACCCGAATTGTCGAATCGCAGCAAGAGTTCAGCGGGCTTTAGGCAGACAATACTGTTTGAGGACTTGCTGCCCCAAGCGGACTATCTTTTCAGGCCCTTCCATCATCAGCAAGTAATGCCCCTGACGCAGGTGATGCCGGTAGATTCCAGCGGTGCTGCCCTCTCCCAAAAAGCCGAATAAGGCTCCCACGACAGCCCCACAGAAGCCGCCAACGATGCCACCTGCGGGAATCAAGAGCAAGCTGAGAGTGAGTGGCACCTTGAATCCCACATTTAAAACCATCAAAAAAACCACTCCCATCGCTGACCCCAAAGTGCCGGCCAGCATAGCCAAGCGGCAGGCGTTGCGGAGTGCAATTTGCATTGGCTCCAAGAGTCCCACTCCTTCAGGAGAACTGTAGCCCTGACCAACAATCGCCAGATGCTCGGGGGAAATCCCGTGATATTGCAGCAGGCGATAGGCTTGGAAGGCGGAGGCTTCATCGGGGAGTGCGATGATGGCCAGGTAATTGTGGCGTTTTGGGGAGGTTTTGCCCAGGAATCGCTCGGCAGTCACAAAACTCGTGTTTAAACGGAGATTTTTAAGGTCTTGTTAAATTGTAACGCTAGTCCCTGCCTTGATGAGCGGGTTTAATAACAACTTAATCAAATAGGTGGCATCAGGAAAGCCCGCTCCGCAGGCCGCACCGGCTCCGCTCTACAATTAAAGTCAGCCCTAACAGCCAACCCTATTTCCCAAAGGTTCTCTATGCCCCCTCGTTGGCCCCGCAAACCCGACCGCCGCGACCCAGCCTACCGCCGCTTGGACGACCGGATGAATTTTGCCCTGCATGTGGCCATTTTTGGCGCTAGCAATTCTAGCTTGTGGTTTTTCCGGAACTTGCAGCCCTCACCCTGGATATGGACTCTTTGGGTGACTGGCAGCTGGGCGCTGCTTTTGGTAGCTCACGCGATTTACATTTTTGCGCTCGCGGATTATTCCTACCCAGCGTCTGAATCCCCGGTTGCCGAGGATTCGCCACCACCCTCCCCACCGCGTTGAGTGCAACGCGGGGGCTTTTGGGGCAATCCCCCCGTGGTTGCCCCTAAACTACGAGGGGGCAGTCTCCGTCCGGGAACCGCCCTACGGCTCCCCGAAAAATCCCAGAGGAGTTAAACGAAACCGGGTTTCTTGATGTATTTAAACAAGTCATCTGGGTTTTCCACAACCAGAAACCCGGTTTGTCGCCCTTTCTGAGAACTTTAAGTGTGGGGGCGTCCTGAGCCGGTGGAAGTCGGGTAAGCGTTGCGTCCCGCAACGCTTACCCACCGCACTAGCCAAGGGATTTCGGCTTTGGCAGTGTCACCAAGTACAGGCAACCAGCGTCACAACTGGGGTGTGAGGATTAGATGATTTCACGCGGAGCTTCCCGGACATTTCTCCCTAAAGACCGGTAAAAAGCTGTATGACGTATTAGATTAGACTTTTACCTTCGGGTAAGCCGGCCTCACCCTCACCTTGACGCCTGGAGTGTGTAACAATTTGAAAATAATTCGCGGTCGGAAAATTTTTGATATAATTTGATTAGTGGGCACCCAAAAATATCGTGAAAGTCGTAGAAAGGCATTCCCAGGGAACACCGATTTTTTCAAACCTTGGATGACTTCTCCTTAAAGTCCAATAACTTATACAACTTGTCCACTTACTACATGAGGCAAAACTATTTTGATAAAGGTCGCCATTTGAGTGACAGCCTGACCCTCAAAGAGTTGTATTCCGTGCTGAAACCGGCAGAAGCATATAAAGCCTTACCAGCAAAGGTAAGGGCTCGGATTATTAAGCAGGTTATTTACGATTGGTCGGCGTGTCAAGAGGCAACACTTGCATACCTTGACGACAGCAGCAAGTTTCGATATTTGCCTCAAATTCCTAAAGACAAGCATAAAACTTGTGGGCGCAATGTATTGGTCTACGATAACCAATCTATAGGTCAGAGAGGTAAAAACAAAAATAACGGATTGTTGCACTTGTCCCAAACCAACATAGTTGTTCAGACACGAACTCTGGATGTCGTAAAGGTGCGAGTAGTACCCCGAGTGGCATCTTACGTTATTGAGGTGGTCTATGAAAAGCCTGTAAGTCTCGCTCAGCTAAATCCCAAGCTGGGAGCTGGAATAGATTTGGGGATTGACAATCTGGCTACATTGGTGTCAAACAAAGCCGGGTTTGTGCCGACTTTAGTGGTGGAATACCTGAAGTCTATAAATCAGGGATATAACAAGAAGGTGGCTTTTATCAAATCAAAGTTACAGGGCAAATGTCAAACGAACAAGCGGATAGATTACTTTTAAGTGCCCTAAACAAGTTGAAGGTTATCTGCAGCCAGTCGCTTCATTGTTTCCCGCTTGGTATAGTCGGGAATAGGCCCGCTATTTAGCGTTAAAAATATTTAGGGCTAATTGGAATTTTTAAAAACCCCAGACTTTCGTTTATATTCCCCACGCCAGACTAATCGAAATGATTACTTATCAGGCATAAATCGTTGGTATTAAGGGAGTCGTTTCCGATGATTACTATACCAGTAAAACTTCTTTTATTGATTTAGGCTGGCGCGAAAAGCGTGAGTCTTATCAGGGCCAAATAGTCAAGAGAGGGCTGTTTAGATCCAGCAATGGTGTGCTAATTAATGCGCTCCGTTCACGGAGCTTTTAACAGAATCCGAAAAGTAAGCGTCAACGAGCCTTTTAATGAGGTTAGCGACCGTGTAGAGGTGGCAAGCAGTTTCACCTGTACGGGTTTGTAACGTGCGAAAAACAACGAGTTAGGCAATGTCCTGCACTGTCAAGCTTTTTGTGAAATGTCATCTGAACCACTGCTGGAGAATTTCAACCATGATCGCGCAGCGTGACAGACACCCCAAATCAACGATATGGGCAACACTCAAGCAACAAATATGGCTGGGGCGCAGAGTTTTGCTCACATCCGCCAGTATTGCCGGCGGCGTCCTTATCCTGCGTTTTGCCGGTCTGTTGCAGCCGGTTGAGCTAGCCGCCCTAGATCAGTGCTTTCGCTTGCGCCCCTTAGAACCCCGTGACGAGCGAGTGGTGATTGTGGGCATTGATGAGGCTTCCTTGCAGAAGCTGGGGCTGCCGGTGCCGGATGCCGTCTTGGCTCAGCTACTGCAGAAGTTGCAAGCGCTCAAGCCACGCGCCATCGGTCTGGACATTTACCGGTTTCGGCCCGTTGAGCCTGGATCTGCCGAATTAAGGAAGACGCTGGCCGCCATGCCCAATGTGGTGGCCATTGAAAAAATTCCCTCTCAAGATGACACGGGGATTCCACCTCTGCCAGCTTTGCTCCCGACTAATAAAGTTGGTTTCAGCAACGTGATTGTTGACTCGGATGGCAAAGTTCGCCGCAGCGTGCTGTACTGGCATGTTGACGGGAAAGCCCGCAAAAGTTTGGCGCTGCAACTGGCTTTAATGTATCTGGAGCCAGAAGGCATTACCCTTAAATATGGCACAGGCAATTCCAGTCTGTGGCGGCTGGGGCGGGGCGCATTTCGCATCTTTGAGCGCTATGACGGAGCTTATGTGCGGGAGGATGATGGCGGCTACCAAGTTTTGGTGAACTTTCGCGGACCGGCTGGCAGTTTTCGCACGGTGTCAATTTCCGATGTGCTTGCCAACCGGGTGCCGAAATCAGTTCTGCGAGATCGGGTGGTGCTAATCGGTTCAACTGCAGAAAGCCTTAAAGATTTATTCTACACCCCCTACAGCGCTCCTTCTCGCACCTATGGCGTAGAAGTGCACGCCCATTTCGTCAGCCAGTTGCTGAGCGCCGCCCTGGATGGGCGAACTTTTATCAATGTCTGGCCCGACCCAGTGGAAGGTTTGTGGATTTTTGTCTGGTCTTGGACAGGTGCGGCACTCAGCTGGAGAGTGCGTTCTAGCAAATGGCAAGCCCTCAGTATGGTGCTGGCGGCTGTGACGCTGACGGGCATTTGTTACCTGGCGTTTGCCGCCGGCTGGTGGCTGCCTTTCGTGCCGCCGGTGCTGGCGCTTTTCGGCTCTGCAGTGGCGATCACCGGCTATTTCGCCCACCTGGAACAGGAATTGAAAAAATCTAAAGAATTTTTGTCGGCGGTCATCAATACTATTCCTGACCCAATTTTTGTCAAAGATAAACACCGCCGCTGGATTGTTTTGAATCAAGCTTTTTGCCAATTCATAGGTCGCCCCAGCGAGGAGTTAATTGAAAAATCGGAGGCGGACTTTTTTACGCCGCTGGAAGCGGAAGTCTTTTTGCTTCAAGATGAATTGGTATTTAACAGCAGCCAACCCCGGGAAAATGAGGAGAATTTTACCGACGCGCGTGGGAAAACTTATGTGATTTCCACTAAGCGAACGCTCCACAAAGATGCCGCCGGCAATCTGTTTTTAGTGGGAGTGATCAGAGATATCACCTACCGCGTGCGGATGGAAGAAGATTTGAAGCGCACCGCAGCTGAGCTAGCCCGTTCCAACGAAGAACTAAAAGTTTCAGAACATCGCTTGCGCCATTTGGCTGATCACGACTTCCTCACCGGCTTGCCCAATCGCAAACTGTTCTACGAACGCTTGAGTCAGGCTCTAGAATGGGCCGGCACCAACAACCGGCTCGTCGCCCTCTTGTTCCTGGATCTCGATGGCTTTAAGGGCGTCAATGACACCCTGGGACACGAGATGGGCGACTTGCTGCTCAAAGCTGTCGCAGGGCGGCTCACCCGCTGCTTGCGAGCTAGCGATACCGTGTCTCGCCTCGGCGGTGACGAGTTTACCGTCATCCTGCCAGCTATTCCGGGAATGCCGGATGCGGCTAAAGTTGCCGACAAAATTCTCGACATTTTGTCCCAAACATATTTAATCGACGGACACGCGGTTTCGGTGTCCTGCAGTATTGGCATCGGTCTGTACCCACTGCACGGCGAAGACGCCGATACTTTGATTAATGCGGCGGATGCTGCCATGTACCGCGCTAAGCAACAGGGCAAAAACAAATATGAATTTTCGTAAATAACAGCCC
>CAZJNL010000127.1:0-9027 GCA_964546515.1 uncultured Oscillatoria sp. | reverse complement strand
CAGGGCAGACAGCGGGCCCAATTCGCGCAGCAGCTGCAGGTGTTCCGCCTCGCCGGCAAAACTTACTAACAGCTCCTCGGGAAGTTCGGGATAGAACTCCGAGTGGCCGGTGCTTCTCACTTTTGGCGCACCGGCAGCCGCCTTTGGGTGATTCGTGAAGCCAGCTGCGGGGGCGGGTTTGCAAACCGTGCCGGTTTGGAGATCGGCGCTGTTCGCTGAACCGGCAGACTGGGACTCTACCTTTAACGAGTCGGCGCACGCCACCGCCACCCGCTGCCACGCCCCATTCGCCTCCAGGACATCAACGGCGCACCAGTCGGCGAGTTGAGGCACTGTCAGATTAGCCAAGTTTTTCAGCGTAGTCTGGTAGTCGAGGGAAGCCGAGAGCAGCTCGCTGGCTTCCGCTAGGAACCGCAGCGTTTCTTCTGCCTGCTTGCGCTCCGTAATGTCCGTAACTGTCCCCGACATGCGGAAGGGTTCTCCCGAGGCATCTCGCCTAGCTCGGGCGCGGACGTCACAGTAGCGATATCCCCCACAAGCGTGGCGCAGCCGCAGCTCCACATTAAATTCAGCGCCCCGCTCCAAGTGCTCTGTGACTGCCGAAATAAATTTTTGCCTGTCCTCTGGATGCGCCAGATCGCAAAACGCCTCGTATGTCAGCGCCCATTTCCCGGAGGACAGCCCTGTAATCTCAAAAAATCGGTCATTGCAGTAAATTTCATTGCGGGAAATATTCCAGTCCCAAATGCCGTCGTTGGCTCCTTCCAGAACCAATCGATAGCGCTCTTCGCTTTCCTTGCGCCGCTCGTTGGCGATTGCGGCTTGCATTTGAGCTCTGTGGAGGCGAATGGCGCTGTGGAGACTTTTCGAGAGATTCTCTGGCGACATCTTGGCTTTGGAGAGATAGTCGGAAGCGCCCGCCTTCATCAGCTCGACGGCGATTTCCTCGTCTCCCTGACCGGTGAGCACCACTAGGGGAGTCTTGACCCCGGCATGAAGCAGCGCTCGCACCACCGCCAGACCGTCTCCATCGGGCAGGTGATAGTCCAGCAACACGCAGTCAAAGTTCTGGTCTTTGAGAGTTGCCATCGCTGACGCGCAGTCTTTGGCCTCCTGCAGTTCCATGCGCACGCCCGCCGCCTTCAGCGCTCGCCGCACCGCCTTCAGGTCCACTGCATCATCATCAACCACCAGTATTTTAATAATCTCTTCCATGCTTGCCGCTCCCAAAATCTAGGTAAACCTTGGTATTCCTAGATACGCAGACCTCGTGAACCGTGCGGTTTGAGTGTCGGAATCGCAGCGACAGATAGAAGTGTCAGAAGAGTTCCTGCCACCCCGACCATCCAAAGATGAGTCATCCGGCTCTGTGGCCTCTACCCCGCTGTTAGCGGCTCTAGAATCAAAGAAGCTGTGGCGACGGCGTAAATCATCTCCTAGCTTCTTTTTGAGGGCATTCCAGAAGTTCCAGACTTGTCTCGACTTCCGCACTGCTAGGTCTCGACCGCAATTGACTGGAATGCGCTCCGACTTTCTTAACGCACGTCTGGCTAACACTAATGCCGCCCCCGTGTCCCTAGAAAGCCCACTACACCTCATCCACTCTGTCAATCCCATCACTGAAGAATCGGCTGGATTGACATGGAGAACCTGCCCCAACCGCCTCAGCTCGTGCAAGCGCCGTTGGACTTTTTGCTTTTTGCTGTGATTCCTCAACCTGAGAGCTTTCTTGGGCGGTAACTTCCTTGATTTGAGGTGGCAAGCGCTGGGAGTCTTTTGCAGATGTTTCTCAAGTTTCTTCAAACTGGCTTCTAATTCTGATATTTTAGCCGCGAGCAACTTAACTTGCCGCTGGCGGCATTCATCCAGACTCCTGCAGCTCTGCCTTTCAGTCCAGATGTGAATAGCGTTCAACTGACTGGCATTTATGCCATATCTGTGCTGAGCTTGGCGTTTTAGGTCTTTCTCCAAAATCAAGCGCTGCAAATCTCGGTACAGGTGGCGCTCTACCCGACCAAAGAGAATCCCGATAGCTTCCCAAAACTCTACAAGCGATCTAGGTACTTTGGTTTGGTAAGTTCTTCTGGCCACAAAATCAAACCGATATCTAAAAGGTTAGCCCTGTATTCTAACACTGGTCTTGAAAAATCACAAGAGAAAGCTTGCCCAAATTGCCACAGAGCGACAAGAGTCTAGGAATGCAGTAGCTGTTTATGAGGTTTTTTGCTTCTGGGGATTCCCCCGTACAGTATAGCGCTCAATCGACAGTATGGCAAACTTGCCGCTGAAAAAAACACCCTCCAAGGGCACCGGCACCGGCGGAGCGCGGCGAAATAGCCGCCGACGGCGTAGGGTGGCCCGCATGGCAATTTCAGTTCTCTTTTAAGATCGAGGAGAGTGCCAGTTGAGCCGCGTTTAGCGGCACCGGCACCCAAACCCAGCTGTTTTTCATCACTCACCGGCTCCATGTTGCGCAAACTGATAACCCTGTTAATGGTTGTGACGCTCTGCTGCACAACCGTTGCCTGCGGCGGGCCTTCCGCTGTCCAGTCTCCCAATCCCAGCGCCAGCACTCAACGCGCTCAAACTCGGCTGTCCGATGGCCAGTATCCCGTGCAGCAGGCCACTTATAACGACGCCAATGGCGAATACAGCCTGTTTTTGCTCAACACCTCACCGCCAGTGTTTCGCACGGCGGACTTACAGATGGCCCGCCTGACCGACCAAGAAATTTCAGCGGGCCAAAAGAGTTATGTGAAGGTGGAGAATGGCAAAGCATCCCTGCACCTGAGCGAAGATTTCAAGATCGAGTACGTCCACGCGGTTACGGAAACCCGCACCGACCCCCAAACTGGCCAGCCGCAAACCGTGATCGTGCGCCAGGAATCAAACTTTTGGGCACCCTTTGCCGGTGCCTTAGCGGGACAGGCGCTGGGCAGTCTGCTGTTTACGCCCCGGTACTATGTGCCGCCGGTGTACCAGCCCGGGGTGACTCTCACCGGCTATGGCGGGTATGGCAATACCTACGGTCAAGCGGTTGAACACTACCAAACCCGCTACCAAGCGCCGCCACTGGCTGAGCAAAATCGCCGCACCCAGCTGCGCACGACAGGTCGCATCAATTCTCCCCAAACGGGGCTCAGTCGCCCTTCTGGGACTTCCGAGGGCGACAAAGCCACCGGTTCCGGTTTTGGCACCAGTACCTTGAAACCCTCTGGCCAATCCAGCCCTGCCGGCGCTAAGCCCCGCTCCGGCAGTTTTGGCAGCGGCGTGCGCCCTTCTGGGTTTGGCACGCGCTCGCGCCGGTAACTCCTGCCGGCTTTCAGGCGCACTCTGCCTTCTGGGTTCCCCCGTCCGAGCCACCGTTTGGGCGGGGAGCAGGTGTTGCAAAACGCGCCATTGGCGGTGCGCACTTGACGCAACAAATCTTAATTAACGCTCTTGTTTTGTTGCCTGCCGGTTGGCGCTTACAATAGGGGAACAAGCGCAATTAATGCAATGGCAATTCCCAACTGCTGTCAGCTGAAATTGCGCAGCAGACTCTCAAGGCTGTAAACCGAGCCTTCAAGTCGTTTTTGTAGAGACGCAACGGACATGGAGACGCTTCGGAATCAGACGCGAGAAATCAGACGCTTCGGAATCAGACGCGAGAAATCAGACGCTTCGGAATCAGACGCGAGAAATCAGACGCGAGAAATCGCGTCTCTACAAGAGGCAGTGAAATCAAAACTTGATTTTCAGAAAGTCCGCCTCTCAGAATGCCTTGACAAAGCAGAAGAGTTGATGCTATAATCTGCCAAAAGCCAGATGGGATATCCTCAGGGACAAGCGGGGGACTAAAAAAGATTGCCAACAGGCGAGCGCAACTTTTGCTTTGACCGGCAAGGGTGGAAGCTAGCCTTTTAGCGCCCAGACATGAAATCCTGTCTCTCTTCTTGGCGTTAGCGCAGCGGCGCGAAGCGCATCTTGGCGTCCTGCACTGCGGGCGCTCCGTATGCCGTAGGCGCTTGCGCCAGAAGCTCTTAGCGTAAGGCATTCCCGTAGGGTGCCGCGCGTCCTGTGGCGGTAAAAAAAAGAGCCGGTGCGCTCCTGCCAAAACGAGGCAGCTCGACAAATGATTGAATCCTGCCTATAATATTTTAGGGGAAAGTAACAGCAAGTTGCTCGGCGGTCGAGAAGCGGGTTTTTGCTCTGGAAATAGAGAGCATCCGGCTCAAGCGCGGTGCGCTGAAGGTACAGTCGCCACTGACTGCTGATGACAATTCCAGTATTCCAAGCGCGACAAACTCGTGATAGAGGTAGAAGTCCACAAGATACTGCGCACCTTCTTGCGCTCAGCCGGCGAGCCTATGTGGCCACACCATTTGACGATGGCGCGGCTGGTGGCTAGGGCGTTGCGGCTGGAGCGCAGCGCCCTGATGCAGACCGGCGGTTCCGCAACTGGGGCTGGGGGGCGATACCGGCTGAGCTATTTGATGCCCCTGCTGATGTGGCCAAACCGGGCGGTGCTGGTGGCGGCTGAGGAGGTGCAGCAGCGCTTGCTGAATGTGGAAATTCCCCAGCTGCAGCAGTGGATTGACAAGCCGAAGGCGATCCGCACCGGCTGGCGCTGGCCTTCGGAGGGCTTCCAGGGGCTGCTGCTGACTTCCCCGGAAGCTTGGCTGAAAGACCGGCTGGAAGGAGGGGGCGGGTTTCCAGCTGGGGTTGTGACTGTGGTTGATGGGGCGGACGATCTGGAGGAGTGGGCGGAACGCCTGCTAAGTGCCTGTATTCACCCAGCTGACTGGAATGAACTGATGCTGGCCCGCCCGGACAGGGCAGAGGACATCCGGGACGCCCGGGTGCGGCTGACGCGGGCGGTGTTCCAGCATCCCGCTAATCCTTATGAGTGCTGTTTGATGGAGGCTGAGGAGCGAGAGATTTTGACCGGCCTTTTCCGGGCGCTGCAACCGAACTCCCCAACTGAGCCAGAGGCGGGTTCGGAAATCCGTCCGGACAGCAGTTGGGGTCTGCCGGCTGCCTGGTGCGGCTTTTGGCAGCGCTGGCAAAGCAATGGCCAGCTGCTGTGGGCGGAAATCGCCCGCCGCCAGGGGCTGTTTTCTCTGTACTGCAGTCCGGTGGAGGTGGCTGAGGCGCTGAGCAGTGTGTGGCCACAGCAGCCGGTGGTGCTGATTGGGGCAGCAATGGATTTGGAGGTGGGGGCGACGATTTACCGCCAGCGGCTGGGGCTGGGAGAGTTAACCTGCCTGAAGTTCTCGCCTGCAAGGCAAAATGAGTTAATTCAGCTGTATTTGCCAGACCGGCTGCCTTTGCCCAACACGCCCCAGTTTCAAGACGCCCTGATGCGGGAATTCCGGGCGCTGCTGGGTGCCGGCGATGTGGAAAGCGGACTGACGGTTTTGATTGTGGGGGATGTGCCGCTCAAGGCTCGTGCAGGTGCGGTTCTGGCGGCTGAGTTCGGCTCGCGGGTTCAGGTGGAGCGGACTTGTCTGGATGACCGGGGGATTTTGGTGACCGGCTGGGAGTTCTGGCTGGCGAATCAGGGGGTGCTGCCGGCACCGCACTTGCTGGCGATCGCCACTTTGCCGGTGCCCTCTTTGGAAAACCCTCTGGTTGCCGGTCGGGTGGCGCACTACAAGCTGCAGCGTCTGGACTGGTTTCGCCTGTACTTGCTGCCCAAGGCGCTGAGCACCCTGCAGCTGGCCATCAGGCCGGTGCGGGACCGCCAGGGCGTCGTTGCTCTCCTCGACAGCCGCGTCCTGCACCGCAGCTATGGCCATCAAGTTCTGGCCGCCCTCAGCCCCCTGGCCCGCACTGACTATCTCGATGCCAGCTGGTTTGCCCAACCCGACCGCTCAGTTAGGGACTGAGAGTAAATCTGTTTGTAGAATATTTCTAAAATTTTGCGGACAACCCATTTAAATGGCTGTTGCAATCTATTTTTTTATTAAAGTAATCTAACGGATAGGTGAGTGCGGAGCGGAGTGGCCCTCAGCGAAAGCTGTAATTTTGTTAAGAAACTGAGCGATCGCCGAAATGCAAGCGTTATCATCTATCTGACAATAAATAGGCTCACTAAAGTTATGGGTGAATCCAAGCGCCGCAAAACCGCCCTCGGGGACAAATACGGCCAAGAACCGACTATCCTTCCCTGGCTGCCGATTACCAAAAGACAAGCGGACGAGTTCATGAAATGGACTACCCGTGGAACCTGGATCGGCATTGGACTGCTGATAGTAACTTGGGTTACAGTGATAGTGCTCGGTCCTAAGCTTGGCTGATGGCAGCTCAACTAAAGCCGGACAGCCTGACACGCCAACCAGCGGAAGACCTATATAAATTTGCTACATCTGATAACAAATTATAAAGAAATTAGGGCAGCTTGGGGGGTTCATTCCAGTCAGGGAGTGAGGGAGCCTGACTCAAGCAGAGCCTAATTTTTTTATCGGTCAGCTCAGTCGGCTTCAATACATGTTATATATGGAACTCTATCTGAGCGGCTGGAGTCGGGGGAACAAAGCGATGCACGCTGATTATTGTTATTCCTGATACTCTGACGTCAGGGACGGTCAGTTAAGCTGATGCAAGCATCAGCCAATCGTCAGAAGGTGGGCGGGCTGTAAATATACCCTGAGGAGGAGTCAGGTGGTCAGCTACGCACATTAGAACTGCAGTATCCGGATAAATTTTCCGGGATGGTGAGGGAGTTGAGGGAAATAAACAGTCAAAAGTCACGCCAGCAAGAGGCCAAAGTAGCAATCGTTACCTTTAGCCTTGCGCCAAACGCCCCGACCTCACCGGGCACCGAGAAATTTGCTCAGGGAAAGTCCCGCACTCAGTTTTCAGGTTTCCGGGGGTATCATCAGCGAGGAGGTTGCACCAGTCGGCTGATTTATTAAGAAATTATAAAATGCACCTTAAAATCGTAGGTGTGGTGATAGGAGGACAACCATGTTTCTCAGACTTGCAGAACAACATCGACAATTCGTCCAGGATTTAGTGATGAACCTTCAGGCCCTGGCCATAGTGCTGGAGCGGCGGGGCTATTTGGCATCCTGCTATACCTGTGGCGGTCAAATGAACAGTGCCTCTTTCATGGTGAGCCTCGCGGACAATCACCTGATCCGGTTTCTGGTGTCGGATTACGGCATAACCTGGACGGAAATGCGGGATGACCGGGAATTGATGAAATTAGAAGGCGCTGAAGCGATCAACCAGCTGCAGGAATTGGCCAATTTGGTGAAGTACCAGATCGCGCCCTCTGAATGCTGCCCGCCCCTCGCTGAAAAGGTCTGAGGCGTTGAGCGAGACGCTTTCCCCACCGGCGCTGTGCCGGGCTGGTGTTTTCTGTCTTGAGGGAGACACCAGCCGGCTTGAGATGGGATCTGTGCTTAATTTCTATGCCGGAAGTGGTACTCTGGAAGATGGGGGCTTGAGCCGGCTTTTCTGACCGTCACCTGGCTTTTGGGGCGACAGCTGCGCCCTCGCGCAGCAGCAACCGCTATCCAATGGGCGTCGTCAAGCCTCTCGATAGCATACTTGACGATATACTGCTCTGTGCGGCGGGCTCAGAGCGCTGGAGGTTGAGCGAGTGTTGATCAGTGCCCTAGAAGAAGCTGGATGGCAGCACCATTTTGTTGAGACAAACCGTATCCGCTTGCACTGCGTCACCCAAGGAGAGGGTGAGCTGGTTATTCTCTTGCACGGATTTCCGGAGTTTTGGTATTCTTGGCGGTATCAAATCCCCGCTTTGGCGCGGCATTTCAAGGTTGTGGTGCCGGATCTGCGGGGTTATAATGATTCCGACAAGCCGATTAGTGGCTATGATTTGGATACCCTGAGTGCGGATATTCGGGGTCTGATTTCCGGTTTGGGATATGTGAAAGCCCATATTGTGGGTCACGACTGGGGGGGCGCGATTGCGTGGCACCTGGCCCAAAAATTTCCTGAATACTTGCACCGGCTGGCCATTTTAAATGGGCCGCACCCGCAGCGGTTTTTGCAGGAGCTGGCGAATAATGCGGACCAGTTGCGCCGCAGCTGGTATGTGTTGGCGTTTCAGATACCGGGGATACCGGAGTGGCTGATTCAGCAGAATTTGAGAGAATTTGTTAAGAATTTGTTTCGGCAAACTGCGATTCGCCAAGGGGCTTTTACTGCTGAGGCGAATAAGATATACCAGCAGGCGCTGGAAAAGCCTGGGGTGCTGGCGGCGGCGCTGAATTACTACCGGCAGCTGCTGTCGCCCCAGTATTGGCTGTCGCATTTGGGGCGAGATCCTGTGCCGGTAACGGTGCCGACTTTGGTGCTGTGGGGGGAGGAAGATTTCCTTTGGAGTCAGAAACTCACGGAGGGGTTGGAAAAGTTGATTTCGGCTCCTTTTAAATTGAAGTTTGTGCCTCAGTGCGGTCACTGGATTCAGCAGGAAGCTCCTGACACGGTGAATCGGGAACTGTTGAGTTTTCTGCGGCAATCTTGAGGGGAAATTTCTGTTGCCGGTGGGTGCGTAACGGAATATCTAGAAACCAGGTTTCTTTGAGAAACCTGGTTTCTGATTAAGAAATCGCGGGCATTCGATCCGGGAGCGGTTTTTATTGATAAACAAGGGGTTTTGTGGGAGAGGGAGAGAGATTGGAGTCAGACGGCGTTTCCCATGTGAAGGTTAGGGAGAGAATGGGGAGATTCTAACAAATGCCGGTGCGATATTCCAGCGAGTAAGTGCCAAACGCCATAAGCACCCTAACGCGAGTCCTAGCCAAGAGGTTCCAGCCAAAATGAGAAATGTGTGAATTTGGCTGAAGAACTTGAGTAATTCTTTACCCGCCACAGCCAAAGCCCAAGTTCACCCGAAATGTTTCTAACACAGCTCAGGATGTTAATAAACCCGCCCCCGCCCCCGCCGGCACCCCAAAACCAGCCCCCACCCTTGCAGAAAAGCCGGTCAGCGTTCTATAATACCGGCGCTACCGGACTAGATATTATTTGGAAGTTGCGATCGCATGTTCAACCCGCGCAAATGGCAGCTAG
>CAZJNL010000126.1:0-9101 GCA_964546515.1 uncultured Oscillatoria sp. | reverse complement strand
GGCATCTTTGTGGTATGTTAGCGATGAAGCCACTTCCTTGCTGATGACTCGATTCTACGAGGAATTAGCCAAAGGAAACGTGGGGAAATCGGAAGCCCTCCGCCGCGCCCAACTGGCAGTTTTGCGGGATAATAAGTTCTCTCACCCCTATTACTGGTCAGCTTTTGTGCTGGTGGGAAATTGGCTGTGAGAGCGTCGATATTATACGCACTCGTTGCTGCGTGAGGCAGAGCCTCAAAGTCTGGGTTCCCAGGCGGATCCTGGGAACCAGGGGAGCCGAGGAACATAGAGAGGGGTGCGCCGGCGTTGCGCACCCTGGGGCGAGTACCTGACCTAAAAATCACCCAGCGGTTCAACTATCAGAGTGATGCCGTTAATTCCAACTACGCGCACGATTTCCCCAGGCAGGATAACCACTTCCCTGTCACACAAGGCCGGCCACCAACTGCCCTGAAAATGCACCCGTCCTTTTCTGTAGGGCCCTTGGATCATTTCATCAACTCTGGCTTTCTCTTGCCGGCTATTTATCAAATCCTTGAGATTGAGGTTAGCGTTGCGTTTGCTGCCCGATTGGCTGGGGATAATTTTTGCCCCAAATAAGCCAAAATAATTAAACATATACTTTTAGTTTATGGAGTGGCGAGGAGAAGACTTCTGATTGATTCGACAACTCCGAGGGAGATTAGTAGGGGCGGGTTCACCCGATATATTTATGGGAAGCTTTGGGTATTGGCGGCGTGCGGGCGTGCGGTCGAACCCCCAATGGGAAAGACTGAGCGGGAATTTGGGGGAGGTAGGCGGTGAATTCCATCTGGGTAATGTTGAACTCTACAATTTAACTGTAGGAACTTCCCCAGAATGCTGTTTCTGCTTGAGTGTCACTATCCGATCTGACCGGCACAACCTACTGTCCGCCCCAGCTCTAACCCTTACTGAGTGAGGATTTCTGCCTGCCGGCGAACTTTTTCGGGGTGGACAGTTTGACCGCCGGTCGCCCCTGGCCCACGGATACGGGTGGGACGCGGCTCTATGCCGGTGCGAGAACGCGGCTTCTTCCCTACTGGTGCGCGTGTGGGGGCTAATTCCAGCCGTTCGCTCCTACATCCGCAGCGGCGGTCAGTAAAAGTACCTTTTTCTTTTAACGGGCCGGTCAGTCCCGAACCTCTGACAAGTCCACCGCCCAGACTCACACCGCAATTCTTTCGGCTCGTTATTTCTTGTCAAAAGCGACAGGTTAAGGTATAATAGCGTGGCTTTTCCAGAATTGGCTTGCTGCCGCTTGTCTCTTAATCTTTCCTGACTGCCGCTTGTCGGTTCATGTTTCTCAATCATTTGGGTCGCCCCGCACGCACCAGTCTGTGAGGCTTTGTAAACATTGTTTTTGCTCCTGACGCCGGAATCCTGGGGCGGGCGTAATTTACAAATATCCTGAGGAGTATTATATTTACAATATATGCAACTTATAAGCATAACCATGTCGTCCGGGTGATCCCAGACCGGGCCCGCACCACCTAAAGGGCAGCAATCACTCTGGCGACAGAGTGGCAGCACTTGCCGACTGCCGTTGCCGAGTTCCGGAAAACCAGGTAAGCTGATTGTGAGGTAGAGCGCCGCTCCTCAGAATTGGACGCTCCTACTTCCTCGCCTCCCACCGGCGAGAGCCAGAGGGCGAAAAGGCGGACGCAGGCGGTTTGCAATCCTCTGGAAGTCGGACGCCCCATTCAGCCAATGCGCATCTAAATTGCTTTTTACAAACTAATTAAAATTTCGATATATTCAGCAAAAACATTGAATATTTGATTCGAGAACGAGGCAGCGAGTTGGGAGCGTACCACTTTTGGAAATAGGCTTTTTGGGTGGCGTATTGAGAGGGAGACACCCCACTTCCTATGCAGAATCGGCATTGAGCGGTTGATTAAAGCGCAAGGGAGCGAGTTCAGGTACAGCCTGCGCCCAGTGGCGATTCAGCGAGCCCCCTGTATTACTAACTTTTGTAAACTACTGGGAGAGTAGCTAAAATTTTCCTTAAGATAGAAGCCTGCCAGCCGCCCTCGTTAGAAAATACAGGCAAGCTAGAACTAACAGTTATCCACCGGCTAATGACACTCTCCGCCGCGAGCGCCACCGAATTACTTAATGGCCCTAAGGTGGTTGCGCGGAGCGACGAACCCATATAGCTGCAGGGGCGGTGCCACCCACGGAGACCGCCCCGCCACCCACGGAGACCGCCCACCGGCTTAAGATGACCAAAAGCTACAGCCCGTTTATTACATCTAATTTAGAAACAACACAGCTCGTCAGCATGAAAAGACGAAACTCTGTAACTCGACTGAGCCGTTACTGCCGGCGCAGCCGGTATATTTGCTCCCCAAGCAGCTGTCGCTCAACGGGGTTCGTAGGGGCGATGGCACCGCGATCGCCCCTGCGAAAAAGACAGTAGGGGCGACGCCCCCGTGATCGCCCCTACCGGCAACGAAGTGCCCGCCCCTGCAAGGGAACAGCTATTGTATAAACCTTCTACAAAACTTTCGATCGCTCCCCCTTTGAACGCGAGTGAAAAGGCAGGATTTTTTTGCAAATCTTGCTCTATAAACCTTTCAGCCGTTGTGTTGCGGCTCGTCGCACAGCCACTTTAATGCCATCAAAATGAACAGCAACAAACTGCCACAAAAACAGGGCCTCTACGATCCACAGTTCGAGCACGACGCCTGCGGTGTCGGGTTCATCGTGCACATGAAAGGAAAGAAATCGCACGAGATCGTAGAGCAGGCGCTGACGGTACTCTTGAACCTCGACCACCGGGGTGCGTGCGGTTGCGAACCGAACACAGGCGACGGTGCCGGCATTTTAATGCAAATGCCGCACAAGTTCCTCAAAAAAGTCGCCGCCGCCCAAAACATCGAACTGCCAGAACCGGGCCAGTATGGCGTCGGTGCCCTCTATTCCTCCCCCGATCCAGCCACCCGCGAGAAGGGGCGGCGGCTGTTGGAAAAAATCGCGGCAGAAGAAGGCCAGCCGGTGATCGGCTGGCGCAACGTGCCGACCGACAACTCCGCCCTGGGCAACACCGCGAAATCCAGCGAACCGTTCATGCAGCAGGTTTTCATCGGGCGCGGCCCGGGCCTCGCTGACGACAAGGCTTTCGAGCGGAAGCTCTACGTGATCCGCAAACGCGCTGAAACCGAAATCCACAGGGCGCAAATAGACCCGTGCTGGTATGCGTCCAGCCTCTCGTGCCGCACCCTCGTTTACAAAGGCATGCTGATGCCGGTGCAAGTCGGACAATACTATCCCGACCTCCAAGATCCGGATATGGAAAGCGCCCTGGCGCTGGTGCACTCCCGTTTCAGCACCAACACTTTCCCCAGCTGGGAGCGCTCACACCCCTATCGCTACATCGCCCACAACGGCGAAATCAACACCCTGCGCGGCAACATCAACTGGATGTACGCGCGGCAGTCCCTGTTCGAGTCGGAACTGTTCGGCGACGACATCAAGAAGATCCAGCCGGTGATCGACCTGGAAGGCAGCGACTCAGCCATTTTCGACAACGCCCTGGAAATGCTGGTGCTGGCGGGCCGGTCACTGCCCCACGCAGTCATGATGATGATCCCCGAACCCTGGACCGCCCACGAGTCGATGAGCGACGAGAAAAAGGCGTTCTACGAATACCACTCCTGCCTGATGGAACCTTGGGACGGCCCAGCCTCGATCGCCTTCACCGATGGCACGACAATCGGCGCGGTGCTCGACCGCAACGGTTTGCGCCCGTCGCGCTACTACGTCACCAAAGACGACCTCGTAATTATGGCCTCCGAAGCTGGCGTGCTGCCGGTGGAACCGGAGCGAGTGGCGCTGAAAGGCCGACTGCAACCGGGCCGCATGTTCCTGGTCAACATGGAAGAAGGTCGGATCGTCGCAGACGAAGAAATCAAACACAAAATCGCCAGCGAACATCCCTACCGCGAGTGGATCGACCAACACATGGTTGAACTGGCGCAGCTCAAAGATGCGCCGAAATCGGTGGAACTCGACTACAACCTCGACCTGACCACCACAATCGAGCGCCAGATCGCCTTCGGTTACACCTTCGAGGAACTGCGCCTGCTGCTGACTCCGATGGCTCGCGATGGCGTGGAAGCAGTTGGCTCGATGGGTGCGGATACGCCCCTAGCCGTCCTTTCCGACCGGCCCAAACTCCTTTACGAATACTTCCAGCAGCTGTTCGCCCAAGTCACCAACCCGCCGATCGATTCCATCCGCGAGGAAATCATCACCTCCGCAGAAACGACTATCGGTGCTGAGCGCAACTTGCTCAAACCCGAACCGGAAAGCTGCCATCTCATCGAACTGAAAACGCCGGTGCTGAGCAACGAAGAACTGGCGAAGCTCAAGCACATCAATGAGGGCGATTTTAAATCCGTCACCATCCCGATTTTGTTCAACCCGAAACAGGGTGTGAAAGGTTTGGAGGCGGTGATCGATGACATTTGCTCCCAGGCTTCCCGCGCCATTGATGCCGGTGTCAACATCATCATCCTTTCCGATCGCGGCATCAGCAAAGACAAGGCACCTATCCCGGCGCTGCTGGCGGTTGCCGGCGTGCACCACCACTTGATCCGCGAAGGGACGCGCACGCGGGTTGGCCTCGTGCTGGAGTCCGGCGAACCGCGCGAAGTGCACCACTACGCCACACTGATCGGCTACGGTTGCGGTGCCATCAACCCCTATCTCGCCTTCGAGACGATTGACGACATGATCCAGCAGGGCTTGCTGGTCAACATTGACCACAAGACCGCTTGCAAGAACTACATCAAAGCTGTCACCAAGGGATCGATCAAAGTAGCCTCCAAGATTGGCATCTCCACCCTGCAAAGCTATCGCGGGGCCCAGATTTTTGAGGCGATTGGTCTCAATAAGTCGGTGATCGACAAATACTTCACCTGGACTGCATCCCGGATTGAGGGCGCGGATCTGGAAGTGATCGCCAAGGAGGCGATGTTGCGGCACAGCCACGCCTTCCCGGAACGCGAGGTCAATGGCCACACCCTGGATGTCGGCGGCGAATACCAGTGGCGCAAGGACGGCGAGGCGCACCTGTTCAGCCCGGAAGCTATCCACAGCTTGCAAAAGGCGGTGCGCGAGGGGCGCTACGATCTTTACAAGAAATACGCGGCGCTGGTAAACGAGCAGAACCAGAAGTTATTTACGCTGCGCGGGTTGCTGGAATTCAAGGAGCGCCAGCCGGTGCCGGTTGAGGAAGTTGAGCCGGTGGAGGCGATTGTGAAGCGCTTCAAGACCGGCGCGATGAGCTACGGGTCGATCTCGAAAGAGGCCCACGAAACGCTGGCTGTGGCGATGAACCGCTTGGGCGGCAAATCGAACACCGGCGAAGGCGGGGAAGATCCGGAACGCTACACCTGGACGAATGAGCGCGGCGACTCCAAGAACAGCGCCATCAAACAGGTGGCCTCCGGTCGCTTCGGCGTCACGAGTCTGTACCTGTCCAAGGCGAAGGAACTTCAGATCAAGATGGCGCAGGGGGCGAAGCCGGGTGAGGGCGGCCAGCTGCCCGGGGGGAAGGTGTATCCTTGGATTGCTAAGGTGCGCCACTCGACTCCGGGTGTGGGTCTGATTTCGCCGCCGCCGCACCACGACATCTACTCGATTGAGGATTTGGCTGAGCTGATCCACGATTTGAAGAATGCCAACCGCAATGCCCGGATCAGTGTGAAGCTGGTGTCGGAGGTGGGTGTGGGCACGATTGCTGCCGGTGTGGCCAAAGCCCACGCTGATGTTGTGCTGATTTCTGGCTTCGATGGGGGCACCGGCGCGTCGCCGCAGACTTCTATCAAGCACGCGGGGTTGCCTTGGGAGCTGGGTTTGGCGGAAACTCACCAAACGCTGGTACTGAATAACTTGCGCTCGCGGATTGCTGTGGAAACTGATGGCCAGCTGAAGACGGGGCGGGATGTGGCCATTGCGGCGCTGCTGGGTGCTGAGGAGTTCGGTTTTTCCACTGCGCCGCTGGTGTCTATGGGCTGCATTATGATGCGGGTGTGCCATTTGAATACTTGCCCTGCCGGTGTGGCTACGCAGAATCCGGAGTTGCGGAAGAATTTTGTTGGCGAACCCGAGCATGTCGAGAACTTTATGAAGTTCGTGGCGCAGGAAGTCCGGGAAATTATGGCGCAGCTGGGTTTCCGCAAGCTGGAGGAAATGGTGGGTAGCACAGATGTGCTGGAACCGAAAAAGGCGGTGGCGCACTGGAAGGCGAAGGGGATTGACCTGTCGAAGATTCTCTACCAGCCGGAAGTTGGGCCAGACGTGGGCCGATACTGCCAGATGCCGCAGGATCACGGGCTGGAAAAATCGCTGGATATGACGGTGCTGCTGGATCTGTGCGCACCGGCAATTGAGCGGGGCGAAAAGGTGAAGGCGACGCTGCCGATTAAGAACGTGAACCGGGTTGTGGGCACGATTCTGGGCAATGAAATTACCAAGCGCCACGCTGCAGGGTTGCCGGAAGATACGGTGCACCTGCATTTCCAAGGGAGTGCCGGTCAGAGTTTCGGGGCGTTTGTGCCGAAGGGCGTGACGCTGGAACTGGAAGGCGACGCGAATGATTACTTGGGTAAGGGGTTGAGTGGCGGCAAGATTGTGCTGTATCCGCCGGCGGGCTCGACTTTTGTGCCTGAGGAAAATATCATTGCCGGTAATGTGGCGTTCTACGGTGCGACGGGTGGGGAGGCTTATATCCTGGGTATGGCCGGTGAGCGTTTCTGCGTGCGCAATTCGGGCGTCAAGGCGGTTGTGGAAGCTGTGGGCGATCACGGTTGCGAGTACATGACCGGCGGCAAAGTCGTGGTGCTTGGCCATGCTGGGCGCAACTTCGCGGCGGGGATGAGTGGCGGTGTCGCCTACATTCTCGATGAGAAGGGCGATTTCGCGACGCGCTGCAATAAGTCTATGGTGGGGCTGGAAGTCCTGGAAGAGGCTGAGGAGATTGCGGAAGTTCGCGAGATGATCCAGAAGCACGCGGAGTACACGAAGAGTGAGAAGGCGGCTCAAGTCCTGGCCAACTGGGAGGAGATGGTGCCGAAGTTCGTCAAGGTGATGCCGAAGGATTACAAGCGGGTGCTGCAGTGTTTGAAGAATGCTCTGGCATCTGGGTTGAGTGGGGATGATGCGCTGGCGGCGGCGTTTGAGCAAAATGCTCGCGACGTGGCGCGGATCGGTGGCGGCTGATTTTTCTGGGGGGGGAACCCCACCCCCCCCCTGCCCTCTCCCCGTGAACGGGGAGGGGGGGAAGAGAGGAAAGTTGATGTCTCGAATGATATGCGAGCTGATAACGTGATTCTGGAGGTTGAGTATGGTAAAATTGAGGGGGAATTGGTTGGGGATGGGATTGTGAGGACGCTGAGTTTTGCTTAATTGAGAAGGAAGGTAAAAATGAGTTGGTTTACTGAATGTCGAGATGACATCAAAAGTAAGGCCCGCTCGCTCGTGAAAAAGGTAACAGATATCAAGCCGATAGTTAGGGCTTTAGGTTTAAGTGTAAAGATAGATGCAGAGATAGATGCAGCAATTAGGATGATTTTAGATGACTCTTTCTTAAAAGTAATGGATAGAGTCGAGAGCGCATTGAACAGTACAATCGACAGAACCAGTCAAGAGCTTAGACAGTTTGTTCAACAGGTTTTTGACAATCTCTTGAATCTAGAGGCACAACTCGATCAAATTCTCGCCCGATTTTTTCAGAATATCGCTCAGACAATACAAGACATTAGAACAAATATTGTCGCCCCGTTAATCCTTGCAATCTCTGATTTAGAGCGTAAGCTTTTTGAGGATATCAACCAAGTTATTGACAAAATTTATAATTACTTTGATGGGAGGGCGGAAGAATTTAAACAGGATTTACTGAGTATTTTTGGTTTTCTCGCACTTCCTAATCCCTCAGATACTTGCCGACAAAAATACAGACTAGAGTGGACCTATGGGAATCAACTCACATACATTGATGTTTTCAATTTGTTTGAATGCACTCAGTTGAAGCGATTAGACGACGACCGTACAACTGTCAGAGCAATTAAAGAAATATACGCCACACTTCAGTTACAGTCATTCAAAATGACATGCTTAGGTAGAGGTTCTCCAAATTTTCAAGAACTTTACATGCAAAAGTGGCTTGATTACGGAAAATTATTTGAAATGTGGCAGGAGTTTGATGACACTATGACACCTCAAGAAGCATATAACGAAGCTATCAGAAGGCTTAATCAGGCGAGAGCTGAATACCAAGCTATAGCCGCTGATATCAATATGGCTCAGCAAACAGCTAATGATGCAGTCAACCGAGCTAACAATGCCCAGCATGTTGCTGATGTTGCTCAACAAACAGCTAGTAACGCAGTAGCCAACTCGGTCAAAAATATTAAGTTCTTTAGCGTCACAGCCTCCAATGATACAACAAATCAGATATCAGAGGTCGTAGTTGTTTTTCCAGAAAGAGTAGATGCGGGGGCTTTAGAGTCCATACTTAACGATGGGCATGATATGTGGATTGGAAGAATTGATAGAATCAATGAGACTACCTTCAAAGTTTTGTTTAGAAGTGCTAGAGGTGAGGGTGTACGTTGGATACCAAGTCTACGATTTATAGGAATACAAGTAGAGCGGTAGCAGAAACAAGCAGTGAGCGTAATTCTACTAGCTATACGCTAATACGTGATATGAATGCTGATATGTGGCCAGAGACATTTGTCGAACAGAAGGTTACTTACACCCTGGAAAAGGAGGGGAAGTTCTTTATTATTGAAAACGTCCCCGCACGGTGTGGAGACTGGCGAACAATTATTTTCGGCTGAAACTGTAGAGCGTATCCAGAAAATGATTTTGGGGGAAGAAAAACCTAAACGAGTTATCGAAACCCCCGTTTACGAGTTCATGGCAGGCTGATAAATTGTAATTTCTAAAAAAACAGGGAGATTTATCGAATGTCACCGCGAGTTGCCGGCTGTGGGGCTAAAGCCCAACTACAAATGGTGGGGCTAAAGCCCTACTACAAACGGTGGGGCTAAAGCCCTACTACAAACGGT
>CAZJNL010000125.1:7372-9121 GCA_964546515.1 uncultured Oscillatoria sp. | reverse complement strand
GGTGCCACCGGACATGATATTAGGGGGTGGGGTTGAATCAACCGGCAACCACCGGCACTCGCCGGACAAATTGCTCAGCGCTCTCCAAAATCGCCTTAGCCGCCTGACGCCCCGAAATCGTCGCCCCTTCCATACTGTCAATATAATCCTGCATCGTGTAACTGCCGGCAAGGAAAAAATTACCCACCGGCGTCTTTTGTGACGGGCGGTAAACATCCATCCCCGGCGCTTCCCGATACAGAGATTGAGCCAGTTTCACCACACTGTACCAGGTCATGTTCAGCTCCCGCGATGACGGTAACAGCTCATGCACCTGCTTGAGAACATGCCCGGCGATCTCCTCATTGCTCTGCTTAATAAACGGATCTCCCGGCGTCAGCACCAGCTGCAGCAGAGAACCTTCCCCCTGCCGGTAATAATCCCCCGGGCTCGTCAAAGCCAAATCCGCAAAACAAGAAAAGTCCGCATCCGGCGTATAAAGCAAATTATCCATCCCCGCCGCTTCCTGCAATTGCTTGCGCTTCTGTGCGTCGTGCAATTCCGTCACCCAGCCATCAAACCGCAGCTGCACCGTCGCCACCGGCACCGTATCCAGCTTATAAATATTGTCAAATTCAGGCCACTTGCGCCACTCTTGCGGCAGCACCCGCTGAATCCCCGGCACATCGCAAGCGAAAACATAAGCATCCGCCGCAATAATTTCTTCCGTCTCCCCCTTCGCCACCACAATGCCGGTGACGCGAGTCTCCCCACCGGCACCCTCGAACACAATCTCCCGCACCCGTCGGCGCGTATAGATTTTCCCGCCCCGCTCTTCTATATATTTAACCACCGGCTTGTGCAAATACTCATCCGGAGAGCCTTCCAGCATTCGCAGCACCGACGCCTCAGTTTTCGCAGCAAAAAACTGGAAAATTGTCAACATGCAGCGGGCGGAAATATTTTCGCAATCGATAAAGCCCAAGGCGTAGGCGATTGGGTTCCACATCCGCTTGATGCTGCCCTCTGAACCGCCGTGACTGCGGAACCAGTCCGCAAAGCTGATTTTATCCAGATCGCGGATAGTTTTCATCGCGCCGTTGAAGTCCACCAAGCCGCGCACCAGGGGGCTGGTGCCCAGGGCGAGAGCATTCTGGAGTTTATCCTGCAGCGACAGCTGGGAAGTCGTGAAAAATGCCTTCAGCCCGTTGAAGGGTGCCCCCGTGATGAACCGGAAATCCAGAGCGCCGATGGTGCCGCCCCTATTGACAAAAGTGTGACTGTGCTCTTTCAGGCGCAGGTTGTCAATTGCGCCCACTTTCTTCATCAAGTCGAATAGGTTATAGTAGCAGCCAAAGAAGACGTGCAAGCCCATTTCAACGTGGTTGCCGTCCGCGTCGATCCAGCTGCCGACTTTACCCCCCACAAAGGGGCGAGACTCAAAGATTTCCACTTCGTGGCCGGCATCGACCAAATCGACAGCCGTGGCCATACCTGCCAGTCCTGCGCCGGCGATTGCTACTCGCATTCTGCCTTTCCTGTTAAATTTCTTTACACATTTTAATACGACCGGCACTCCCCCCGGCGTGCGGTGCCCTCACCCGGGCGTGCCGGTTAAATTTCTTCACGCATTGTAATACGAGTGGGGCCAGCCCGAGCTTGTAGAACGCGCCCGTCGCGTCTCTACCGAACGCTGGAGCTTGGAGCTCGAACCGTGGAGCTTGGAGCTCGAACCGTGGAGCTTGGAGCTCGAACCGTGGAGCTTGGAGC
>CAZJNL010000125.1:0-7272 GCA_964546515.1 uncultured Oscillatoria sp. | reverse complement strand
TCGAACGATGCAGCTTGGAGCTCGAACCGTGGAGCTTGGAGCTCGAACCGTCGAGGTAGGAGCTCGAACCGTCGAGGTAGGAGCTCGACACTCCCAGTTCCGAACTCGACTGTCTCAAGCAGGGAGCGCAGATCCAGGGGCTAGTGCCGAACTGTGACAGAGAAGAACCGCCGGCGGGATGCCGGTGGCACAAAGCAGCAGCCCACAGGTGGAAGACAAAGGGCGCACCTTTCAGTAAACTCCAATCGCCACTTGTATCGCTGTTTGGATTTTCCCTAGAGACTCTGCGCTGATTGAACCCTAAGCTTCCCCACCACAAGAAAGCCGGTTTATTGTGGCAGACTTTTTCTTTACAAACACATTCTAAAGATAAAAGATCGCCACAAAGCAGCCGCTCGCAAAAGCAACAGAAATAAACATCAACCGGCCATACAATTCCCCAAATTTTCAATCGACAGTTCCTCCCTGCCCTCCCCTTTAGCGAACACCTCTGGAGAAAACATCTCCGACAGCGCCTGAAAATAGGGCACAAACAGGGCGTGTTCGGAAGCAGGTCAGCATGCGGAAACCGCAAGCAAGCCAGTCAGGTGCGCCGGCACGCACTTCACTGCTTCCTATTCAAAATCAAACTGCGGAACCAGCCGCAGCGTACCAATGCCCAAGTCTTGGACAGAGAGCTCCCGCACCTCAAACAAAGCCATCATATCTTTAAGCTTGGGATTGCCCCGACTTGCGCCGGTTAGCCCCTTAGCGATCACCAAACCGCAATAACCCTTAGTTTTCTTACACCGCTGGTCCCACTTCTTGCGGGCGGCCTGGTGAACCGGGTCATCCTCGACAAATTCGCCAAACAAGTGCAAATCCCCATTCAGAGTCTGCAAAATTCCCAAGTCGTAGTGTTCCTCCTCAAAGGGGTCTTCGCCCGGATTGAAGCCAATCCCCTTCAGCCCGCCGGCATTTTGCAATTCCTGAATCATCTCTTTTGCCTTAGGGCGGGAAGTTTGAATCAGCACAATCGGCAACCCGTCACCGACAGCAGTCACCTGCCCCGACTGATAGCACTCCACTTCCGTGCGCAGAGATTGCACCGTTTCCCACGGCACTACACCCAAGCTGAGAAAAGCGTCTTTCGGCACCAAGTCATCCCGCAGCAGGGGGTGGTCATCCTCAAAGTCCTCCTCTTCTTCCTTTACCTGCCGCACCATCTCAGACAGTTCCGACTCCACCTCAGGCAGCGTCGCCACCTTAACCGAGAGAATCGGTTGCTTCGTTTCCTCAATTAGCGGCAGGGGAATGCGAAAGCGACTGCTGACGCTTGGCAGCGTCTCTCCTGACAGTTTCCCCCGATGGGCTCGCCAGAAGCGGTGCAAGGCTTCCAGCGCCACCCAGACTGTAACAGCCTCTTCCTCATAGAGAAACGAGCGCAGCCCCTCGAGCGGGTGGAGATTGCCAAACGTCGGCTTAATCTCTGACAGCGGCAGATCCGCTAAATCAAAATCTTCTTCATCCTGCTGCAGGTCTGCGGCGGCTTCAAAGCTCAAAAACAGGCAGTCTTGACCGAGAAACGCCTCTTCGAGCTGGTGCATGGATTCATTGGTCAAAACCCGCTGCCGGAACCGCTTGAGCGAATCGAGCGAGCGATACATCAGAACGCCATAATCCACCCCCAGCATCCCCAAAATGCAGACGTACAGGGTGCCGATATCCCACTGGTTGAGTTCTATCGAGAGAATTTGGTGGTCGCCCAGCAAGTCCCAAGGGGCGTCGCGCCAGATGTCAAAAGCCTTATTCACCAAGGCTTGAGCGTACTGGGGGGGCAACTGCGGGGGTTTAGTGCTGACAGCGTCTTGGAATCCCCTGAAAATTTCGTCAATCAGCGGCAGATCCGGGACATACTCAATATTGATATCCAAATTCTGGAGAACGCCGCGCAGGTAAAACTGAAGCTCTCGGTTTCGCACCACAATTTTTTGCGGTCGAGCTGGCTGAGCGGGGCTGTGTGGATGCTCCATCGCCCGCAGCAAGGTGCGAACGATGGCTTCCGGACCCGTTTCCGGTGTCACCATATCCATTGATCGCACAATTCCTTGCGAACCATCCACCCAAAGAATGCACTCGCCTGGATCGCCGGTAGGGGCAGATCCCCGGGGATCCCACTTCTCGCTGGCGGCGTCCTCACCCGATAAGGGGCGGCGATCGCCCTCCCAGACGCTGGGAATTTGCGGTAATTTTTGCAGGCGACGACGGGTGGAGTGATTGAGAGCTGTCATATACTCAGTCAACTGGATGAGGAGATTATCATATAATAGGGTGTGGGCTTTCGCGGCAGGACTCTATGAACTGCATCAGGACTGCGGATGGCCTTCTTTGCATGCAGCGGCTGTTATACTGCTTAGCGCGGCAACTAACCCCAGCTTTGGGTTGAGGACTACGCGACGGGATAGCCTCCAACCCACTAATAACAGGATAGATAGTTTTTTGCGGGCAGTGGGTTCAACAGCCAATCATCTCGACAATCTCGATAAAATAAAATGGACAGGAGTCCACGCAGTAAGCATTGATGGCACAAGGAGTCACGCCAACCCATGACACAAGCAACTCAGTCTCAAACACGGGGCATCCAGCTCACTGATGCCGCTCAGCGGCAGATTTTGTCACTGCGGCAGAGTCAAGGACAGGATCTCTGCCTGCGGGTGGGAGTGCGCCAAGGTGGCTGCTCGGGGATGTCCTACATGATGGATTTTGAGAGCCTCAGCAATATCAAGCCGGATGATGAAGTCTTCGACTACGATGGCTTCAAGGTTGTCTGCGATCGCCGCAGCATTCTTTATCTGTACGGTCTGGTTCTCGACTACAGCAATGCCATGATTGGCGGCGGCTTCCAGTTCACCAACCCCAACGCCTCTCAAACTTGTGGCTGTGGCAAGTCGTTTTCTGCCTGATCTCACCACCGGCAGCCGCAGTCAGTCTTTTTGCCCGACTCGGGAAACTGCCCCCGTCCGCTATTAACTTGTGAGTTCAACCGGAATTATCACTCTCTATCGGTTTCGCCGCAGGCAGGCACCCCGCCTGCCTTTAAGTTTTTCGTCAAGTTTCTCCCCATGCAATTATATAATTTATGGTTAATTCCTTTGCAAAAGCCCTGCCGGAATTAGAGGTGCGTTTCCCAGGGGCGTCGGACTGGGGAGGGATTTTTGACGGGAAAATAAGTCTCGCACTAACCTCTAGCCCCCACCGGCAGATCCTTTGCCCCCAACTGACCTCTCCCCCTATCCCTTACATCCGTTATATAATCCGTAGCCGACCTTTTCTGCTTCTATGCATGCTATGACTGAAACACCTGAAGACCTTTTCTCGACAGGAATTGAACGCTACAAAGCCGGTGAAGGCCCAGAAACCCTGATTCCGCTTTTCAAAGAAATCTGCTCGCGCTCCCCGAAAAGTAGCAACGCTTGGACTTGTTTGGCGTGGCTGTACCTGCTGGACAGCAAGCCTGCGCCGGCTTACAAAGCCGCCCAGAAGGCCGTCAAGTGGAATGGCCAAGACCCCCAGGCGCGAGTCAACCTCGCCGTGGCCATGCTCGACGGTGGCCAAAAGGGAGTGCGCGAGCACATTGAAATCGCCCAGCAGATCCTTCTGGTGTCCCCCGAATTGCGGGAAGAAGTCTTAGAAAATATTAAAGAAGGATTAACCAGAAAACCCGACTGGCAGAGCTTGCAGCGGGTGCAAACCTGGCTCTTGGAAGCGTAGGCGTTTATAACTACCAGCTCTGACCCGCCGCCCGAACGCCAGCGCTTCAGTTGTATAAAATTCTTTACAAAATTTTATACAACTTTATGAGAAAAAGCGTGCGTCTAATGATAAGATTTTGTGAACACAAGGATTAGCGATTCCTTTACTTGTCACTCAAGCCGTTACGAAATTACAGGAGTTAGAAGAGTATGTCTGCTGACCAAGTTGGAATCAAGCCAGAAACCCGCAATCATAAAGGCTTCTTCATACAAGAAGGTTCCTATAAGCTAATGAAGATCGATGAGTCCGGCTGGGCCCTGATCTGTGTCGATGATGCGGTCTGCCACTATGTAGACCCGGATAACCTGCAAATGCCCAGCGAACCAGGTAAGGATCTCGATTGAGCCAACTTTTATAAATGCTAAATACGTTTGCATGAATGGCTGTGCTTGCCTTAGGCGCAGCCTAATTTTTTTTGAGTCGAAGCTGATAAGTATTTTTACATGCCGGTACGCAAAGAGTCTCAAGTTCAAAGGAGGTGGCTGCACGAGGGTGCAGCCACTTTTTTTTGAAGCTTTCTAACCAGACGTTAAAATTTGTTGCAAAGCTGGCAAAACAGTGGGATATTTATACTCAAAGCCAGACGCTAAGGTGCGTTTGGGCAAGACTTGCTGACCCTCCAGCACCACTTGGGCGGCATCTCCTAAAAGCGCTTCTAAGGCAAAACCGGGCACCGGCAGCCAAGATGGCCGGTTCATCACTTCCCCCAAAGCCTTACAGAACTCATCCATGCGGACGGGGTTGGGAGCCGTGGCGTTGTACACCCCCTGCATGTCAGGTTGGGCCAGCGAGCGCAAAATCAAATTAACCAGATCGTCCCGGTGAATCCAGGAGAACCACTGACGACCGCTTCCCAGGGGTCCGCCGGCAAACAGCTTAAACGGAAGCAGCATTTTCGCCATTGCGCCACCCATCCCCAAAACAATGCCGGTGCGCACAATCACCAATCGAGTGCCGGTCTGCTTTACTTTTTCCGCCTCCGCCTCCCAAACTTGACAAACTTGAGCCAGAAAACCCTGACCGGCAGGACTGATCTCATCAAAAGTCGCGGTTTCGCTCGCGCCGTAGTACCCAATCGCCGAAGCACTCACCAGCACAGACGGCTTCGGATTCGCCCCAGCAATCGCCGCCACGATTTTTTCAGTACCCAGCTTGCGGCTGTCGAGAATTTCTTGCTTGCGTGCCGGTGTCCAGCGCTCCTCCGCAATCGGGGCACCGGCAAGATTCACCACCCCATCGCACCCCGCAACCGACTGCTGCCAAGAACCCGACTCTGCCGGTGTGAAGGCGACAACTTCCAGATTCCCGAAAGCCTCAGCCGGAAACACTCGCCGCGCCCGCTCTGGATTTCGGGTCAAGATCACTATTTGATGCCCCTGCTCGCGCAACCGCTCCACCAAGCGACTGCCGACAAATCCTGTTGCGCCAGTGATGGCTACCTTCATAACGCGATTACCCAACTTCGCTTAACACTTCTTAACCATCCTAAAGTGTTTCTGCTTGCTTACCCACCAGAATCAACCCCAGCTATTGCTCCCAACCCAGCATGACTGTTATAGCTTACGAGTAAATAATTTCCAAAAAATACCGAGTTCAGACCTGTTTTGTATATATGTTTTCTACCGGATTTGCTAAAATTCGCCGGGTAGCGGCCCCCGAAATCCCCATTGCGGGCCCGATTTCGGTCGCGCCCGTCTTTGGCCACCTAAAATACCTGTAATATCATGTCCGGTAGCACCGTTGTTGTACCCTGGGTGGGGGCGGGTTTATTCATATTCTGCCCTGTGCCGGAAATATCTTGGCTGAACCCGCCCCTACAAGGGTATGTATACAAAACCGATGCAAGCGGACACGTCCCGAAGAACACAGAGCGATACGGTAGGGTGCCGCACTGCATACGGCACCCGAGTAACAGTGAAGAGAAAGTAAAAAAACCTAACTCTCCCGGCATCGTGTGGGATAGTCTCAGACGTAAGAGAATTGCCGCAGTGGAGCAATTGAGCATGAAACTGGCAGCACGAGTTGGTCAGGTGACACCTTCCTTAACGCTGGCGATTGACGCCAAGGCCAAGGCGATGAAAGCCTCGGGCATCGATATTTGCAGTTTCAGCGCCGGCGAACCGGATTTCGACACACCGGCGCACATCAAAGCCGCCGCCAAGCAGGCGCTGGATGCCGGCAAGACCAAATATGGCCCAGCAGCCGGTGAGCTGAAGCTGCGAGAGGTTATCGCCCGCAAGCTGAAAGCCGACAACAACCTGGACTACGCCGCTGAAAACATCATCGTCACCAATGGCGGCAAACATTCTCTGTACAACCTAATGGTGGCGCTGCTCAATCCGGGGGATGAGGTGATTATACCGGCACCCTACTGGCTGAGCTATCCTGAAATGGTGACCCTGGCCGGTGGCGTGTCCGCGATCGTGCCCACCGACGAGGCGACTGGGTACAAAATCACGCCGGAGCAGCTGCGAAAAGCTTGCACTCCGCAGACGCGGCTGTTTGTCCTCAACTCGCCTTCCAACCCCACCGGCATGGTGTACACGCCCGATGAGATTCGGGCGCTGGCAGAAGTTGTGGTGGAGAAAGATATCTTAGTTGTCGCCGACGAGATTTACGAGAAAATTCTCTACGACGGCGCTGAGCACCTGAGTATTGGCTCTCTAGGCAAAGAAATCTTCGAGCGCACGATAGTCAGCAACGGATTTGCCAAAGCTTATTCGATGACCGGCTGGCGTCTGGGCTATCTGGCAGGGCCGAAAGATTTGATTAAAGCCACCGTCACCCTGCAAAGCCACAGTACCTCCAATGTGTGCACCTTTGCCCAGTATGGCGCAATCGCCGCATTGGAAGGCCCGCAAGATTGTGTGGAAGAAATGCGCCAAGCTTTTGCCAAACGCCGGGAAGTTATGCTAGAATTGCTTAACTCTATTCCCGGACTGTACTGCCCGAAACCAGACGGCGCTTTCTACATGTTTCCCAATATCAGCAAGACGGGGCTGAAATCGCGGGAGTTCTGTGAGGGTTTGCTGGAATCTCAGCAAGTGGCGGCTGTTCCAGGAATTGCCTTCGGTGCGGATGACTGCATCCGCTTGTCATACGCGACTGATATGGCTACAATAGAGAAGGGCATGGCGCGGTTGGAGGCGTTTGTGCGCTCGCGGATGTAGCTAGAAACAGGTTGCCAAAATGATTCAATTCTCAGAATTGTAGCAGCAAGCTGCTGATGGCATCTAGGGCTAGCCTTGCTGCTGCTAGGAGAAGAATTAGGTTCACCGGAGATAGAAAGTCGGTGACTTGTAGGGGCGGGTTCACCCGAAATCTTTGTAACACAACTCAGAGTTGTACTAAACCCGCCCCCACACAGCGAAAGGCTGTAGGGGCGGGTTCACCCGAGAGATTGGTGAGACAATTCAGAGTTGGAATAAACCCGCCCCCACACAGCGAAAGGCTGTAGGGGCGGGTTCACCCGAGAGATTG
>CAZJNL010000124.1:0-9170 GCA_964546515.1 uncultured Oscillatoria sp. | reverse complement strand
CCACTACAGATAATCTTTGAACCCCGCAGAACTATCGGGGAAATCCACCTCTACAACCCACCGGCAGATATTTCGGGCAAACCCGTCTCTACAAAGAGATAGATATTTCGGGCAGACCCGTCTCTACAAGAAGCCGGGGGATTGATCTCAAGTAGCGAGCGTCGCGCTTTGACTCGGAAACACCGGCTCTGGGGAAATCGGGCTGAAACACCTGCCGCTGTGTCGAGCAGGTGAGCGCCAGCAAAAAGCTTATTACTTTATAAATTAACGCCTATTTACCTGGCTATATATTCCGGTATAACAAGTATTATATTCTCAATAATTACTCCCAAAATTAAGAGATATGTCTTAGCCTTTTGGGGTCAAAATATCAGCGATATTAACCGCAGAATTTACAGGGAATAACTAAGTTTAAAATTTCCAAAATATTGGCGGGTCGCATCCTTCCTTTTGCAGTCGCAGAGCGATGTTCGTTGTTCAGCAGGCGCGGGTTTAAAGACAATCTTTGTTCCCAGCAGATATCTCGGATAAACTCGCCCCGACTCAATAAACAAAACAGGCTTCCTCTGGCATATCTCAAACCAGCTGAGTTTGAATAGGTCATGCCTTGTGCGGAAACAAGGTAATGGATAGCTTCGCTGCCAAAAGAAAGCAATGCTGACCTGCCTGCTTGTTAACTGGCAAAAGTGAAGGTGCGCCGTTTGGATTGGTTGAATAGGAAGGTGCAAACATGGTAATGCTCAACGGCACATCCGGCATGGATTTTCAGGAAGGATCGCCGGATGAAGACACCCTTCAAGCGCTAAGCGGTTCCGATACGGTTTTAGGTCTGGAAGGGGATGAAAATGCCAGTGGCAACACCGGCGATGACTGGATCGGTGGCAAGGCAACGATACCATCTATGGCGGCCAGCACGGCGGACACAGTGCGGGGGGGCAAAGACAATGACCTCCTGTTTTGCGACCGGCACGGCGGACGCCCTGTTTGGCGATCTGGGGCACGACACCGGCCTTGGCGGGCAGGGCAACGACTCTGTATTTGGCAACAAAGGCAATGACTGGCTAGACGGCAACGAGGGCAACGACAGCATTGCTGCCGGTCAGGACCACAGTGCGGGGGGGCAAAGATAGCGACTTCATCTGCCCAGACAAAGGCAGTGACGTCCTCTATGGCGCCGCGACACCGTCTGCGGCGGCAGCGACAGCGAGCTCGTGTTTGGCAACAGTGGCGATCGCTGGATTGATGGCAGCGAGGGCGACGCTACCGTTTATGGGGGCGAAGACCACAGTGCGGGGTGGCCTGGGCAATGACGAGCTCTATGGCGAAGCCGGCAATGACACTTTGTATGGCGATCTGGGTGCGGATACAGTTGCCGGCGGCGATGGAAACGACACCTTTGCGATCAGCAGGCGCAACGTTCCGGCTATCGCAGCACCGGTGGCCCAACTCTCGCAGATGCCGGCGGGGTTACTGATTTTGACGCCAACAGCGATACAATCGAGTTAATCGGGGGTTTGACGTTTGACGAGCTGAACATCTTTGCCGGCACAGGCCAGTACGCTGGGCACACGATTATTCAGGATGCCGTCCGGGCGCGAGTATTTGGCTGTCTTGCCCGGTGCCCGCACCGGCACCCTCATCCTCGGCGCTTTCACACAGCTTCCGCCGGCACCGGCACCCACTCCAGAACCCGCACCGGCACCCACTGCCAAACCAGAAGCGACACCCACTCCCTTCCCGGCACCCTTCCCGGCACCGGAACCAACACGGGAACCCACCCCGGAACCAACACCAGCACCAACCCCCGCACCGACACCAACACCGGCACCCGCGCCCCAATCCGGCACAGAAGGCAACGACACCCTGGAGGGTACAGCTGGGAATGACAGCCGAGAGCGGCAATGCCGGTGACGACTCGCTGTTTGGCGATGCCGGCAGTGATATCCTTAATGGCGGTACTGGCGACGACACCCTGACGGGCACAGAAGGCAGTGACACCTTTATCGGTGGGGGTGGTTCCGACACCATCACAGATTTTGCCACCGCAGAAGATGTCATCCAGGTGCCAGTTGGCGTTTCGGCTGCTGATACTGTTCCGGCTGAAAATGGGGCAACTCAAATCAATATCAGCCCAACGGATCAAATTACAGTAACCTCCTGAGCTCCTCTGAAGGATGCCAATTTCGTCGCCGCACCGGCACCCTTCCCGGCACCAACACCCGCACCGGCACCAACCCCCGCGCCGGCACCAACTCCGGAACCAACACCGGCACCCACTCCGGAACCAACACCGGCACCAACACCCCCACCGGCACCAGCTGAGAACAGCCCGACGGTGGCGGTGACTGATAGCGCCAGCAACGATGAGGATACGCCGGTTTCCATCTCTGTGCTGGCGAACGATACCGATGTTGAGGGGGATGTGCTCGCCCTCACCGGCTACAGCCAACCGGGCAATGGCACGCTTGCCGAGAATGAAGACGGCACCTTAACGTATACGCCGGCTGCCAATTTCAATGGCAGCGACAGCTTCGATTACACGATTGCTGACAGCAATGGCGGCACAGCTACTGGCACAGTAAATATTACTGTCAGTCCGGTTAACGACGTGCCGGCGGTCGGCGATCTCCCCAACCATACTGTTAACCAAGATACCGCCACCGGTGCGGTCGCATTCACCATAAGCGATGCAGAAACAGAACCTGGTAATTTAACTGTCACAGCTACTTCCTCAAATCCCTCCTTAGTGGGAGATGAGAGTATATCTTTAGGAGGTAGCGGGACAGACCGCACTGTGAAAATTACCCCAACTGCCGGTCAATTTGGCACCGCCACGATTACTCTGAGCGTCAGCGACCGCACAGATACCGCCAGCCAGACGTTTGATTTGACCGTCAACGGCTTGCCGGTGGCGAATGATGACACGCTGGGGTCAGTGTTTTTGAGCAGCCCTTTGGAGATTGCGGTAGCGGATTTGATTGCCAGCGATACCGGTGCGGATGGGGGTGCGCTGACGGTACAAGCTGTGTCCAACGCGATGAATGGCACCGTGTCGCTGGAGAGCGGCGTCGTTACCTTGCGAGCCCAAACGAACTTTTCTGGAACCGCCTCGTTTGACTGCACGCTAGACGACGGCAATGGCGGAACCGACACAGCAACAGTGACGCTAACCGTTGCTTCAGTGGTGGAGCTGAGCGAGATAGCAGCCTTGAGCGGCATCCCCACCGGCACCGGCGGCAATGCCTATGAGTGGCGAGGCGGAAGGAGACAGTGCCGGTATGGCGGTGTCGGGTGCGGGCGAACTCAACAGCGACGGTTTCGCTGACCGGCTTGTGGGCGCACGCCAGGCCTCGGCGAGCGGGGCTGACTCCGGGAAATCCTATGTGGTGTTTGGCTTGCCGGACTTCCAGGCGGTGAACCTGAGGCAGGTGGCAGCTGGAACTGGCGGCAAAGCCATTATTGGCGAAGCGGCAGGGGACTGGTCGGGCCATGCGGTGTCCGGTGGCGGGGATATCAGCGGCGACGGCATTTCTGACCTGATTGTTGGCGCTCCTAATGCCTGCTCGAACGGGGATAATGTTGGGAAAACCTACGCCGTTTTCGGCAAGGCAGACGGCAGGCCGGTCAACTTGAGCGACGTAGCTAGCGGCACCGGCGGCAATGCCTATGATTGGCGAGACAGCAGGAGACAGTGCCGGCATGTCAGTCAATGCTGCAGGAGATGTCAGTGGAGATGGCATCGCTGACCTGATTGTCAGCGCTATTGGTGCCGACCCCAACGGGAGTAACTCCGGGAAATCCTATGTAGTTTTCGGCAAAGCGGACGGCGCGGCGGTGAATCGAGCGCGACGTGGCAGCCGGCACTGGCGGCAAAGCCATCAATGGTGAGGCGGCAGACGACCGTGCCGGTAACGGATTGAAGGCGGCGGGGGATGTTAACGGCGACGGTTTCGCTGACCTGATTGTCGGCGCTAATCAGGCGTTCGGGAACGGGAGTGACGCGGGGAAACGTGGTTTTCGGTGGCGACAACACCTGCGCAGTCACCCGCAATCGGGGTGCCGGTGACGACACCCTCACCGGCACAGCAGACAGCGATGTCCAAAGTCGGCGGTACGGGCAGCGACACCCTCACCGACAGTGGTGGCGCTGACGTATTGTACGGAGGTGCCGGGGATGATATATTGGCAGTCAGCGACCTGAATTTCCGCCGCCTCAATGGCGGGGCGGGCACCGACACCCTGCGCTTGGATGGCAGCGGCCTCAGTCTCGACTTGACGGCCATTTCCGACCTGCGAATTGCTGGCATCGAAAGAATCGACCTGACCGGCAGCGCCAGCAACAGGTACATTTAACCCGGAAAAATCTAGAAAAATCTAGAAAAATCTGAGTGGGGCACGATCTGGAATCAGGCTATCACGCCCCATAGCGGCGTGCTTTTACCTGGGTGTACTGGGTCTTTGGGGACGCTTGTGGGCATCTATCGCGAAAACGTAGTTAGACAAGAGTGTCCTGCGATTGCTCGGGTAATGTGTGCCTCGAAAATGTTGTAGAGACGCGACATGTCGCGTCTCTACCTCGGCTAGTTACACGGCCGGAGCGCAGCGGCTCCGGCACGGAGCATCTAGACGGGCTTATTTAATAGCTAGCGATAGAGCTAAGGGCTGGCTACAAGCCGCAGGTATCATGACTCTCCCCAACGGAGTCCCTAGTATGGGACTGATTGCAGCATCCTACCTGGGTTTACCGGAATTTACCGGAAACTACTAGATTTTCGGTAGGAGCCTCACCTTAAACCTGAGCGACGTGATGGCCCTGTCCGCTCCCGCCAACCAGCTGATCGTTGAGGGTGCCGCCGGCAACCAGGTGTCTTTGGCGGGGGAAGGCTGGACTCTCGCCGGCACCACCACACTGGATGGCAACAGCTACAACCAGTACAGTTCACAAAAAGCAGGACAATGCAGGACATTGCCAGACTTTATGGGTTGTTTTTCGCACGGGAAAAACCCGTACAGGTGAAACTGCTTTCCACCGTCCACACGGTCGCTAACCTCATTAAAAGGCTCGTTTCCGCTTACTTTTCGGATTCTGTTAAAGTATTATATCAAAATTTTTCCCAAGCGCAGGCGAATTCTTATCAAATTGTTACACCCAGCCGGGGGGTGTCGGGGAGCAGAAGGTTAAAGTCTGATATGATACGTCATATATTTCAGGTCTTTAGGGAGAAATGTCCGGGAATGTCCGGCGTGAAATCATCTAATCGTCACACCCTGGGCGGGGCAACGGTGCTGGTGGATGCCGACATCACCCAAATCCTGTAGGGGCCGGTTTACCCTCAAGGACGCCGGTGGCTTGCTTCGGGCGGGTTCACCCCAGATAGCTTCTCTTAGGAAAGATTGTCTATAAACCCGCCCCTACCTGAGAAATTGTCAAGGTTTCCACACAAACTGTGAGACAGGGCAGCCCGAGCGGGGCTGCCTTTTCATGCGGCATACAGTAGGTGCGAACAGCCGAAAGCCCCTGGGGGCGAATCGCAATGTTGCTTATTGTTAAGACTGCAAAAGGAAGACTTAGCCCTAAAATTGTCAAATAGCCGAAGCAACGCTTGATAAGACCCTATGAGTTCGCTACTGCAATCCTCAGATCAGGCCATTTCTGTCACCCCATCCGATCTGTTTCTGCGACATCGCCTGAAAGTCGTAGAAGACCTTTGGGAATCTGTGCTGCGATCCGAGTGCGGTCAGCAACTCGTAGACCTGCTGCAGCGGCTGCGCGACATGGGCTCCCCGGAAGGGCAAGCGCCCGACTTCATGGGTTCGGAAGTCTTGCAGGTGGTGGAAAAGCTGGATATCAATGACGCCATTCGTTCCGCCCGCGCCTTTGCCTTGTACTTCCAGCTGATTAATATTCTCGAACAGCACTACGAGCAGCGCGAACAATTGCGGGGAAGTAGGGGCGCGAGCGCTCGCACCCCTACCGGCATTGGGGTGGGGGCTCAGGTATTCCCCAAACCAGAGGTAGAAAGGTTTAGTGGCGGACCGGAAGCGGACTTGCTGGAAAAAAGCTGGCAGGATTCCAACATGCACAGCCGGGAAGCAAGCAGCTTCCACGCACTGTTTCCCAAATTGCGCAGCCTCAACATGCCGCCGAACAAGATCCAGAAATTGCTCGACGGGCTGGACGTGCGGCTGGTATTTACAGCTCACCCCACGGAAATTGTCCGCCAGACGATTCGCGACAAGCAGCGGCGCGTCGCCAGAATTATGCAACAGCTCGACGCTTTGGAAGAAAGCGCCGGTGTGGGGGCGGAGGAAACACAGATGAACTCCGCCTGGGAGTCTTCCTTGGAAGCCAAAGCCCTCAAAGAACAGCTAACCGAAGAAATTCGCCTCTGGTGGCGCACTGACGAGCTGCACCAGTTCAAACCGACAGTCCTCGATGAGGTGGAATACACTCTGCACTACTTCAACGAGGTGCTGTTTGATGTGGTGCCACAATTTTACCAGCGCCTGAAGCGCTTTTTGCAGGCGTCTTTCCCCCACCTGCAGGCTCCCAAGTACAACTTCTGCAAGTTCGGCTCCTGGGTGGGGGCGGACCGGGATGGCAACCCTTCGTGCACGCCGGCTATCACTTGGCAAACCGCCTGCTACCAGCGCCAGCAGGTTCTAGACAAGTACACCTACTCCGTGGGGTTGCTGACTCGGCAGTTGAGCGTGTCGCTGCACTGGAGCGATGTCTTGCCGGAACTGCTCGAATCCCTGGAACAAGACCGGCTGCAAATGCCAGAGGTTTACGAGCAGCTGGCGATTCGCTACCGGCAGGAACCCTACCGCTTAAAGCTGGCTTATGTGTCCAAGCGGCTGGAGAACACCCGCGAGCGCAACAGGCGTCTGTACACAGGCGTTGAAGACTGGCAGCGCCGCAGCCCAGAAACGAGCGGGGCTTCCATTTACCGCTCTGGAGCCGAATTTTTGGCACAATTGCGGCTGATTCAGCGCAACTTGGAGGCAACCGGACTGACCTGTCGCGAGTTGGAAACCCTGATTTGTCAGGTGGAAATTTTTGGCTTCTCCCTGGCGGGGCTGGATATCCGTCAGGAATCTTCCCTCCACTCTGACGCCCTCACCGAAATCGCCGAATACCTGCAAGTTTTGCACAAACCCTACAAGGAACTGTCGGAAGCTCAGCGCTCCCTGTGGCTGGCTACTGAACTGCAAACGCGACGCCCGCTCATCCCTGGGGAACTGCCTTTTTCGGAAAAAACCCGCGAGACGATCGAAACTTTCCGCATCGTGCGAGCTATGCAGCAAGAGTTTGGCCTGGAAATATGCCAAACTTACATCATCAGCATGAGCCACGATGCCAGCGACTTGCTAGAAGTGCTGCTGCTGGCCAAAGAAGCTGGCCTCTACGACCCAGCTACGGGCATTTGCACCATCCAGGTGGTTCCCCTGTTTGAAACTGTGGAGGACCTGAAAAACGCACCGGGAGTCATGCAAAGTTTGTTTGAACTGCCTTTCTATCGCGCTATGCTCGCCGGCGGCTATGCCAAGCTGCAGGGGATCTCTGGCACTCTCGATCGCAGGAGCAATGCCGGTCCGGCGCAGTCTTTACAGGAAGTGATGCTGGGTTACTCCGACAGCAACAAGGATTCGGGTTTCCTCAGCAGTAACTGGGAAATCCATAAAGCTCAGAAAGCTCTGCAGAAGATGGCGGAGCAGTATGGCGTCCAATTGCGGATCTTCCACGGGCGCGGGGGTTCTGTGGGGCGCGGAGGTGGCCCTGCTTATGAGGCGATCCTGGCGCAACCCTCTGAGAGCGTCAACGGGCGGATTAAGATTACCGAACAGGGGGAAGTGCTGGCGTCAAAGTACACGCTGCCGGATTTGGCGATTTACAATCTGGAAAATATCGCCACTGCTGTGATTCAAGCTAGCTTGCTCGGCACCGGCTTTGACGACATCCAGCCTTGGAACGAAATCATGGAGGAGCTGTCGGAGTGCTCCCGGACTCACTACCGCGCCCTGATTTACGAGCAGCCGGATTTTATCGAATTTTTCCATCAAGTGACGCCTATCGATGAAATCAGCCAGCTGCAAATCTCTTCGCGACCGGCTCGCCGCCGCACCGGCAAGAAGGATTTGGGCACTCTGCGGGCGATTCCCTGGGTGTTCAGCTGGACGCAAACTCGCTTCCTGCTGCCGTCTTGGTACGGAGTGGGCACGGCGCTGCAAACGTTCTTGGACGAACAGCCAGAAGAGCACATGAAACTGCTGCGCTATTTCTATTTCAAGTGGCCTTTCTTTAAAATGGTGATTTCTAAGGTGGAAATGACTGTGGCAAAAGTGGACATGGAGATCGCCCACCACTATGTGCGGGAATTGGCTAAACCGGCGGATAAGGCTCGCTTTGAGGCTTTGTTTGAACAAATTGCCAGCGAATACCACCTCACCCGCGATTTGGTTCTGGCTATCACCGGCCACAAGCGTCTGCTGGATGGCGATCCTGTCCTCCAGCGCTCTGTGCAGCTCCGCAATGGCACTATTGTCCCTCTCGGTTTGCTGCAAGTCTCTCTCCTGAAACGCTTGCGCCAGCACGGCAGCAGTGCTGTGCCGGGGGTGATCCACTCGCGCTACAGCAAGGCGGAATTGCTGCGCGGAGCGCTGCTGACTATTAATGGCATTGCTGCCGGTATGCGCAATACCGGGTGATTGGTTTTGTTTAAAAACCGCAAAGACGCCAAGTTCGCCAAGGGAAGAGGGAGAGAGGTTAAGAATAGCGATTAAGCGGATGTAGAGTGGGAGTGGCCGGTGGGAAGGGTGAAGCGAATGCTGATTTGCAGTTTTGTGGCGGTGGTGTCGGGACTGTCTGGGTCGTACCTGGGCGGGCAAGTCAGCATGGCTTCTCGCACCGGCCAGTGTCAAGGGGTGCCGTGGGGATTGCAATCCATCTGCAGGGTTTTGGTGATGCCTGATGCTCTCTGGCGAGGCAGCACTGCGGGTTTGTGGGTGGGAAGTATTTTGGGGGCGTTTGCGGGGGGATTGGCCACTCGCAAGGGGGTGGGGGAGAGGGAAGAACTGAGAAGGGAGGAGTGAGGCAAGCGGTGGGGGAATTTTTTGACGGTGAGCACAGCAGAGCGCCGCCGTAGAATTTAGTTGCACGGCCACTGGGG
>CAZJNL010000123.1:0-9175 GCA_964546515.1 uncultured Oscillatoria sp. | reverse complement strand
GGCGGAATTGGTGTTGATCCAGATGTCGTCCATAACTTTGCCGCACAAATTGCACGACGTCAGCGCTCATTGGGCCGCGATCGATTAAGTCGCCCAGGAAATAAACCCGGTCGTCCTTTCCTGGGGCGATCGTCTCCAAGAGAACCATGAGGCCATCGTAATGACCGTGTACGTCGCCGATGAAAATGCGCCTCGGAGTAGTTTCGCTCATTGAAATTCTCTGGCTAAAAACGCTGTGTAGCGCTTCCGGACAAGCCTGGATTGCCCAGCTGAAGGAAGGCGCTACCGGCAGGTGGAGCTTAATTTTATTCTAAGATTCACTTACTGATTGAGGGCTCGCAGGAAACTTTTCAGTCCTGCTAAAAACCCCTGACGCTTAGTAGGCTGAGGTTGCGGTTGCGAGTCCTCAGAGTCGGTGGCGCTGTTTGTTCCTTGCAGAATTTGTTCTAAGACATCTCCCACCGGCTTTTGGGGCGTTTCGGAAATCAGCTCCCAGCTGTCACCAACTTCTCGCCAAACCTGCCAGGGGGAAGGGTAGCAGCGGAAGACCGTCGCACCCTCCAGCGGTCTGATGTGGTAGCAAGACTCGATAGTGTTGAGGAAGCGCTCTCTCAGCTGGCGAGCGGCGTAGCCAATGCCGATCGTGGCCACGTTTTCCAGGCGGGGAAGCAGCAGCACCACCGGGCGATCGCCTGCTTCTGAGCACATCTTTTCGAGCAGGTTAACTTCCACCGAGGAAGGCTCCACGAACAGAAAAATTTCGTCTTCCGGCTGCATTTGCCCCTTGATCTCGCTCATGCCGCGAATCACATAGGGCTTTTGGCCCCAGTCCCGGCGGGCGAGGGCAGCCGCACCGGCATCGGGGAAATACACTTTCAGGCGTTCGCCATAATCCTCCAGCGCCGGGAGAAATTTCTCCGCCACCGGCTGGACTTTCAGTTCTGGGAACACCAGCTCCACTTGCAGCCGGCGGTAGCCATCCGCCAGGGCGGCTTGGGTGGCTTCTCGGGCTTGGGCTATTGCCTCGTCTAAATCCTTGGGTAGTTCAGCCATCTATCTTGTCTTTCCTGTGGGACGCTTTAATCAGTACGGCTTTACAAGTATTTCCGCTTTACTCTATAATAAGTTAATCTGCACTCAAGTCCACAAAAATTAATAACTGCTTGGGGTCAGGGTAGGGAGCGTGGCGGCTACGACTTGATAGCGGAATTTTCTAGCAGTTGACCCTGACCAATAACCCCTAGCTGACTTGCGCTTGCCAGTTAATTTAATGGAAACAAAGTCTAATTTTGCTCTGCCGATTCTTCTGAGGAACAACCAATGACACGGCGCGGCGAAGTGCTAGTTTCTATCCTCAACAACCTGCCGGATATGACCCTTGCCCTAGCCCGGCACTGGTATCGCATTCCCTCAGACAGTGTGAGCAAGTTTCTCAAGAACAGCTGGCCTCCGAAATGGCTAGCTTTCTACCAAACCAAAGTGTTTGGCAGCGAAGCCTACGCCGTGAATTATTACGCGCGTGTGGGAACGATTCGGGAGGTCTGCCGGTGGGAATTGTTTCCCGATCAGCCAGAGGACAGCAAGAGCCAGCGGCGCTATTACAAACTGGAATTGTCGCGCTGTCACGCTTGGAACAGCCAATTATCAGCCGGCGGTTGCGGCGGATTACATTCATCCCAACTACCTGGGAAAAATTTACCAGCGCATCTGAGATTAACGATTTATGGGATGAAAGCCCCCTAGAAGACCGGCTGTGGGTGCAGTTTAAGCGACTGCAGATCGGTGCCGAGCGTCAAGAGGTGGTGAAAGTGAAGCGGAAAACTTACTTTCTCGATTTTGCCATTTACTGCGTCAATGGCAAAATAGACGTTGAAACTGACGGCGATACCTGGCACGCCGACAAGAAGCGCATCCCTGCCGACAATGAACGAGACAATGACCTGCAAACTGTTGGCTGGCGCACGCTGCGATTTAACACGCATCACCTGCAAGAATGGATGGCAGAATATTGCATTCCAGCGATAGCTGAGAACATCAACAAGCTGGGTGGCCTTGAGTCTGGAAAAGTTGTGACCCGCCAGATTAAACCGGATGAGCCGCAATGGCAGCAATTGAGCCTGTTTTGATAAAGGGGCGGCAGGGGCTATTCTGTGCCGCGCCGGTGCCTTGAATGGTGAAATCAGACTTTTGATAGTGCCGGTTCTGGCATCAACCGGCCCAAAACTTGCTTGAGCACCATCGCTGTCCAGTCCACATCTGCTTCGCTGGTGTCTCGCCCCAGGGTGAGGCGAATGCCGCCTTTTGCCGCTGTCTCGCTGTAGCCCATCGCCAGCAAGATGGGGCTGGGGGTGACTTGGCCACTGTTGCAAGCGGCACCGGCACTGATGGCAATCCCAGCTAGATTCATCTGCCGCACCAGGGTTTTGCCGGTGACTGACTCACACCCCCAGGGGGGGATGAGGCAGAAACTGACGTGGTGCGGGAGCCGGTGCAGCCGGTCGCCGGTGGGGATGAGTCCGGGGGTGCCGGCGAGCAGGTCAAACAAGCGATCTCGCAAGCGCATTAGCCTGGGGGTTTCCACCGGCATTTCTTGCGCCGCCGCGAGCGCGGCGACGCCAAACCCGGCAATCGCGGGCACCGCCTGGGTTCCGGAGCGCAGCTGGAATTCCTGTCCGCCACCGCCCAGCAAGGGGACTAACTCCACGCCGGGGCGGACATAAAGGGCACCTGCTCCCTGAGGGCCATAAATTTTGTGACTGGACAGGGAGAGCAAATCCACCGGCAGATGCCGCACGTCCACCGGCAAGCGACCGGCAACTTGGACAGCATCGGTGTGGAACAGCACGCCGTGAGCGCGGGCAATGTCGCCTAACAGCTGTATGGGTTGCACCGCGCCCACCTCACTCTGTCCGTAGATTACGGAAACCAGAACTGTATTGGGGCGCAGGGCTTCCTGGAGGTGACAGGGATTCACCCGCCCGCCCGTGTCGGTTTTGAGCCGCGTCACCTGCCAGCCCCACTGCTCCAGTAAGGCCACCGGCTGGGCCACAGCTGAGTGCTCGACGCTGGATATAATAATGTGTTGGGGTGCGGTGTAGCGTCTGGCCACTCCCATTATGGCCAAGTTGTTGGCCTCTGTGCCGCCAGAGGTAAAGACAATCGACTCTGGCGGGGCGGAAAGCAAACCGGCCACCTGGATTCGGGCGCGTTCGAGCACTGTTGCGGAGCGCTGCCCCCACTCGTGCAAGCTGGAGGGATTGCCCCACTGTTGGGTGAGGGCGTCTTGCATGGCGGCGATTGCCTCTGGGCGCGGGGGCGTCGTGGCGCTGTAATCCAGGTAAATTTGCATGATTTCTCCAGCGATGGAACGCTTTTAGACCGGCTCTCTTTTTCCAGGATAGAACTTGCAACGAACAGGTGTTCGGCTACTTTTTGAAGGTGTCAGATCGAAAGCTGTCAGCCCTCAAACCGCCTCGCCCGCTTTCGGTGACACCAACTCCCCTAACCCCCCGGTTTGCAGACGTTGTACTCCTCGTGGGAGAGGACTTCTTGGGGCATGAGAAAACTGCCGCAGTCGCGGCAGAGCATGCGGTAGTTGCGGGTTACAGGGATACTGATGATGAAGCGATTGTGGCGCAGCCGCTTCCCGCCAAATTCTCTGTAATTGCTGCTGGTCATTAAGCTAGCAATGATGGTACGCGCCTTGACCACCACATGATCTGGCAGGTTTCTCAGATCGATGGGATCTTGCGCAAATGACTCTTCCCACTCCTGTTTTTTCTGTCGTTTTTCCGCACGCTGTTGGGCAGCTCTCTCCCGCGCTGCGCTTACTTGTGCGCAGCGATGGCAGGTTTGACCGTACCCTTGATGTCCACACGGAAATGTCTTTTTTCTTCTAGGCATAAAACAGTCGTGTTGGTTCAGAGCCATCCACCTGTAACACTGCCGCTGCACTGAGGACACTTGGAGTCATCGAGGCGGCTGGACAAGACGTGCCATCTGCCCGTTGGCCGAAAGATCGCAATTCATAACATTAATCTTACTTTAACTTTTCAATCGCCGTTACATTTAGAGGTTGTCTTGACTCTCCCCTTGGGGAATTGGGAGACTCTGACTTCTGGGGGCGTCTGCTCTCCCGAAGCTTGTCACCCCCCCTCAAAGGCAAGCGATGTCGCACAGTCAGGATGAATCAGCCTGACGCTGCCAGAGCGCCCCTCTGGGCGCAGCCGGTCATGCCGGTGGCGGGCTGGCTGTGCTTTCTTCTGTTTTGCCAGAATTTGACCGAGCCCGTCTGCCGTTTAGTCTTGCAGGCTTTCAGGTGGCAATCCTTACTTCCCTGCCAGCCCCGCTGAAGCTGCGCTGCGGCGGGGGAGTTGACTCCAACATTTCTTTTTACCAGCCTATCAGAGTCAGCGCCCCACATGAAATTGCCCCCACCGGCGGGCGGCGCACCTCGGTAAAAATTCTTATATTTTTTTTGATTAGTTTCTATAAATTGACGCTTGAATTACTACTTCTAACTGAACTTCTGTCTAATTAAATTAGAAGCAATCAAGCGTAATTTTCGCAGGGTGTCCCAGGGGCAGCACGGGAGTCCTGCCTGGGTTCCCCGATCGGGGTTACAGTTTATATTTGTCACACAATTGTAGCACTGAAAGGCTGCCCGGGAGCGGGTGCCCTGCAGTAGCGGGACGGATGTAAAGAATCTGAAGTCCTTGCTGCAAACATTGAACATTTGTGGTATGGGGAACCGGTGATCGCTGCTTCCGGCGCTGGGCAACAGGCATTGGGGCCTGATGGGCCCAGCCCGGTCTTTGGCAGCCGGTTCCGCTGGCCGGTGTGGGGAGATGACCGACAAGCGTTTTATGGTATTATTAACAAGAAAATTTGTATGGGGCACAAATTCCCTTTCAAACCTTAGGTCAAATAGAGAGCATCTCAGTTATGTAAATAAATCCGGGATCTAGGTGCGGGCTACACTTGCCTTGCGGCTGAGAGGGACTGTTGACCCAAGCCGAAGCGGGTTTTGTCTGTATAGCTCACGGAAATGTTGCTGTGATGAGTAAATTTTGGGGCGACGCCAGAGAAAAGAGAAAAGTTTGAATTGCACGGGGGAATCATCATGTCTGCGCAGAACCGGGGCGACCGTTCGCACTCAAGCCTAAACTCTAGTTCTTCGTCTAAACAGCCCAAAGGGAACAGCAAGAAGCTGGCTGTCTCGGTATTGCTGGGCTTTTTGGGATTGCTAGGGATAGGAACACTCTTTACTGTCTTTAAGGTTAAGAATAGCGCCGCCCCAGAAAGTCCTTTGCCTCAAGACCAGGACATTCAGGTTTACATGAATCAAAACCGAGCGGCTGAATTTACTGAACCCTACCGGAAGATTCCCCGCAAAGGTGATGACTTTGAGCGGCTGATTGTTGACACGATTAAGGGGGCTAACTCATCTGTCGATGTGGCGGTTCAGGAGTTGCGCTTGCCGGAAATTGCTGCAGCTCTCGGGGAGCGGAAAAAAGTCGGTGTGAGGGTGAGAGTGATTTTGGAAAATTCTTACAGCCGGCCTTGGTCGGAGTTCAAACCGGCTGAGGTGAGCCAGCTGCCAGCTCGAGATCGCCAGCGCTATAATGAATTCGTCAAATTAGCAGATGGCGACGGCGACGGGCAGCTGAGCGCCCAAGAAATAAAGCAGAAAGACGCGCTGGTGATATTGCGCGACGCGGGGGTGCCGGTGATTGACGATACAGCGGATGGCTCCAAAGGCAGCGGTTTGATGCACCACAAATTTGTGATTGTCGATGGCGCAACAGTGATTGTGACTTCCGCTAATTTCACCAGCAGCGACATTTACGGAGATTTTTCAGCCCCGGCAAGTCGCGGCAATCCTAACAACCTGCTAAAAATTAACAGTTCCCAGGTGGCGGCTGTGTTTGCGCAGGAATTTAATCTGATGTGGGGGGATGGGCCTAAGGGCAAGCCGGACAGCAAATTTGGCGTCAAAAAGCCATTTCGATCGGCACAGGTTTTCCAAGTGGGCAAGGGCACGCTCGCCGTGCAATTTTCCCCCAGCAGTAAGGCGGTGCCTTGGAGCGACAGCAGTAACGGTACGATTGGCCAGACTTTAGCTGAAAGTGTTCGCTCTGTTGATTTGGCGCTGTTTGTTTTTTCTGAACAGCAGCTGGGGAATATTCTGGAAAACGCTCACGAGCGGGGGGTGCGAGTGCGAGCGTTAATCGACCCGGATTTTGCTTACCGCACTTACAGTGAGGCGCTGGATATGATGGGGGTTGCTCTGGGGGATATCTGCCGGTACGAAGCGGGCAACCGGCCTTGGGCGCACCCGATTGCCACAGTCGGTACGCCCCTGTTGCCTAAGGGAGATTTGCTGCACCACAAATTCGGTATTGTAGACGGGGCTACCGCGATCGCCGGCTCTCACAACTGGTCGGAGCAGGCCAACTCAGGCAATGATGAGACGCTGTTAGTGATTCACAACCCCACGGTGGCGGCACATTTTGTCCGCGAATTTGAGCGACTGTACGCCGGTGCCCAGTTGGGCGTGCCGCCGCTGATTCAGCGAAGAATCCAGGTGCAGCAGGAAGAGTGCGGGCCTCGAGCGCATGCCGGCACGGGGCAGCCGGCAAACTCGGGACTCTCTGCCGGCGAGAAAGTCAATCTCAACAGCGCTACCCTGGAAGAATTGCAGGCGCTGCCTGGACTGGGGCCGAAATTGGCCAAGCAGATTGTCGCCGCTAGGCAGCAAAAACCCTTTACATCTCTGGAAGACTTGGATCGGGTGCCTGGGGTTGGGCCAAAGCTGCTGTCGAAGTTGAAAGACCGGGTTACTTGGTAGTAGGGGCGGGTTCACCCGACATATTTGCAGCACAACTAAGGGTGTTAATAAACCCGCCCCACCCCCGCCCTTACCACACAACAGCGATAATAAACTCAACATCTAGAAACGCGGTTTCTGGCCGCCTGCCTGTTGGGCTTAATTGTGTTTACCCAGTTACTTTCCATTATAGCCGGTTTAAAATGGGTGAGGCAACCCCCCTGCCCGCCCCTGAGTAAGGGAAGGGGTTAGCAGCCCTGACTCTATTCAACGGCCAAGTGCTATATTTACTTTCTCGAAATTATACTCTATAGTCTGACTATGAGCGATATCAACCTGATTCTAGGTCTGCTGATTCTGACGGGTATTCTGTTCCTGATTTTTCGTCCCCGGCAACTTTCCCAACTGTTTGGGGGGAAGCGCTGGGAGTTTGAGCCTGCTCCGGAGCCGGGGGAGCCAATTACAGCCGATCTGCTGCAGCAAATCGAGAGCGATATCACAGCTGCATCGCAGGTTTATCAACCGATTGGCTTGTGGACTGGTCGCCTGATTTTGCCGGCTCTGGACCAGCGCCTGCTCGAAGATTCGGTGCTTTTTGAAGTTCACAACGCCCCTCCCGCTTATCAAAAGCTCGCGGGGCAGATTGTCTGGTTGCGGTGGCGTTATGACCCAAAAGTGCGCGATTTTGTGAGTGCGGTGACGCGAGATGTGCGCTTCACCGAAAAGGCTATAAATAGCCAGAAAGCTGGGAATGTGCATCCGCAGAGGTTGAATAACTGGCCACGGGTTGGCCCGCTGGAGTCGCTGGCCGGTGCTCGCCCGCAAGATGATATGATTGTTATGCTAAAAGATGGGTCGGTTGTGCGGGACGAAAGCAGTGGCAGGCAGGCTTTAGAGATCGGCGCTGAGCCGGTGCAAATTAGCGGTCGCATCTGCGCTCTGGTGACGATTCTGCGACCGGAAGTTAAGGGGAGCGACAGCTTCCTTGTCCGCCATTATAACAAAACTTCGGGGCAATTTGATGGCCCTTTTGAAATGATTCGCATTCCGCAAGTGCCGCCAGACCGGCAGGGGGTTTCCAGAACGACAAATCGCCTGATTGAAAAGTCCCCGTTCAATGCAGACGGCTGGTACATTTATGGCGAAAGAGATGGGAATGGGGTGTTTGTCACCCGAGCGATTGAACCCCGCGCTATCATGCGAGTGGGGGCGGGTGTATTGAGTATGCCGGTGCTTCCCGCTCATACTGATAAACCCGCACCGGCACCGGATGAAGTGCGTTTGGGCTGGCTGGCTTGCCAGAGATATCTGTTGTGGGATAATTGGATAAACACTCGCGCTAAAAAAGGCACCGCCAAAACGGTTCTTTTAGCGCCGGCTGAGAAAAGCGAGAAAGAGGCTCTCTCGCGCTGGCAGGAAGGAGATATTGCAATTCTAATGCATGCCTTTGGGGGAATTGGCGGCAAAAAAGCTGAACCGAAAAATTTTGGCATTGTCACCGGCCACTTTGCTTATGGGCAGGCTTCTGTTGTTCGCGACTCTTTCACCGGCGAGTTGCGCTTTGATATTGAATACCGGCAAGTGTACGCCCACAATCCAGATGGGATTGTGGCTGGGAGGATAAAATGGTGTAACTATATGGGCGATTTGCAGCGGGGCTGGCTGGGGAATCGACCTGTCTGTGATTTTATCGTAAAATTCGATGCAATTACGAAAGATTACGACTTTGGTGGCATTAAATTGTCACCGATGGAGGAATTTTGCCGGCAGCTGGAGGTGATGACAGCGCGATACCGCATTGGGGATGGCACCGGCGCGTCTGTGGTGACGCCGGTGACATCTTGCGTGCAAGACTCGAATCAAGCGCTGTATGCGACGATTCAGCGAATGCAGCAAAATCGGGAGTCGAATCCTCGCCTTCAAAATTGGCTGCTGTCTCATCCAGATGACGCGCAAACGGTGCAATTTTGGCAGCTGGTGGCTCTGGCGCATTCGCTGGAAATCAATTTAGTTCCTTTGGGAATTGTAGTGCCTGACTGGCGCGAAAAGGTGGACAAATTGGCAGGAATTAATAATAATGGTGAGCAGAATTTATTCAGCGAGTTCATTAAGATACTCATCACCTGGCAGACGATGCTACCCAGGCGGGCGCACGATGAAATTGCCGGTATTTTGTTGCGGCATAACGCTGCTTTGTGGGCGATACGCACCAATCAAGTGGGTGGGTTCGACCGGGATATCGAGCCACTCGCCCCCACTACTCTGCTTGGCTATGTGACGCGATGAAGGTGGGGGGGGTTTTGATTTCAATTCAAATCTCACAATTCAAAATTTATCTTCCCACCG
>CAZJNL010000122.1:0-9244 GCA_964546515.1 uncultured Oscillatoria sp. | reverse complement strand
CTTGTGTTTTAAAGCAGTTTCGCTCGCTAAAGCGCTACAAAAAATTCCATCCCGATTTTCGCTGTAAAAACGGGAATCAAATGCTATAAATATGGTTAAATTGCAATATTTAATCATGTGTTACCACAACCGTTGCCTCTCGATGATGCGGTTATTAAGACCGCATTACTGAAGCTCATATTAAGAGTATTGATCAGATTTGCTGGGAAGGTAAAGTCACGGTCAATGCCAAGTACATTGGCTCTACAAAAGGGGGATTAAACGACCGGCAAACCTCCTCGGGCGGTTAGGATTACAACCCCTCGATGAGGCTTGAAGTTTATCTGACAGATGCTCCAAAAAGTGCCTGCGATCGGCTAGCTGGTTTCAATAATGCTTGCCGCCGTCTGAGGGGGGTAAGGGGAACTGGGCAGGAAATCGCCGAAACGGTTCAGTTGTAGTTTACGATCTCAAAGGCAAATAAGTTTTGCGCTGGAATTTAGAGCGAGCTAGGCTCAAAAAATACTCCATCTCAGATGCCGATGTCACCGGAGCTAGCTGGAGGTATAAAAACATGAAATAAACGCTGAAATAATCAACAAATTGCGCTCCCATATCGGTGGGGCTATTACCTATGCTGCTGCTATCTAGTCGAAGGCAATTATTGACCTATTGACCGGGAGTAAAATTGCCAATGCTGAGCGCAGAGTATTTGACGGTTTCTCGCTTTTATTTCGAGTTCTACAACAATGACTGCTGATTAGCAAGGCCAGCGGACTTTCAATTCCGATCGCTCCCGCCTCAGAAGGGAAGCCAATTGGTGTCCGTAAAGGACTGGTTCCCCAAACTCAGACAACGCCAGCAACGGTCAGTTATCAAAATCTGACTCTGGAGTTTGTCAGTGCTATGGACACGCTTGCTACAATGGTATGTAGATTCCCACCCGCAAGGGATGGGTGGCGGCGGCAGACCGAGTATGAAGAAGCGTTATGAAGCATCTCTCGTTTTCTACAAACAAGACGGTTCTGAAGGAGCCAGGTGGAATATTCGGGATGCGATGCCGGCTAAATACAAAACCACTCAGGTGAAAGCTGACAGCGGCGATATTTTTAAAGAAACCGTTGAAATTGCCCACGCCGGTTTGATTCGGGTGCCGGTGGGAGGAGTGAGGCTGTAAACTTTCTTTTGAGTTCGAGAATGAGGGCGATTGAGGATGAATTATAAGTGAGTCATGAGAGATCGCAGTTATTTGAAATAATTTCTTTTGGGAGTAGATGGTTTATAAGATCTCAGAAAATATGCCATGAGATGTATTTTAAATATTCTGAAATTCTTCTCCCGAGTTTATGTCGGTCTGGGATGGTAGCGGTGAGCAAATTGATGCTTAATTCATGGAGTGCAAAGGGTTAAAATATACCCCTGTAATCAAATTCTCTGAAGTTTTTACCCGCGCTTGTGGAAAGGCAAAGCAAGGGCGAGTCATCCGCACAAAAATGCCGGTAAATGAGAAAGTCAATAACATAAGCTTGCGGCGCGGGATGAGTTCGTCAATGACTCTGTGGAAGTGGATTCAAGCAGTGCAAAAATGCAGCCGCCCAATTTTTAAACGTTAGTTTGGGAATCTACCGCCAGTAAGGCAATCAAGGAGATCGGTTTTTATTTGAAGGGGCTTGGCCGATTTGCCACACCATTGCTGATAGCGTCGTCTCTGGTGCGGATATCGCTTTTGAGGAGCTATAATTAGCAGTAGAAACCTTGTCCTGATGCTCCAAACTGAGTTTGAGTTTACTCTCCCCAAAGGATACCTCGACGAGTACGGCAACCTGCACCGGCAGGGAATTATGCGGCTGTCGCGGGGGATTGATGAAATTGTGCCGTTGCCCGCTCCCAGGGGTAAAAAAATCAGGCTTATGCGAAGGAGATTATTCTGTCTCGCGTGATTACCGAGTTGGGAGCTTTGGAATAAATTTACCCGGGGGGGATTGAAAATCTGTTGGCGTGCGATTTGAGTTATCTGCAGAAATTTTACCGGCACATTAATGGATTGGAAGAGGAGCAAACGGCCAATCAAACGGCTGCCGGTGCGACTTCCGAGCAAATGTCCTTTTCCTGATTTTGGCATGTTCGCAGAAAACCATACTGGCGCGACCTTTAGTTTTTCTCTACCTGTAGGATTTCAGGACGATAGAGGGACATGGCATCCAGAAGGCGTGATGCGTCTGGCAACCGGCAAAGACCTGCTTTACCTGTTACAAGACCCCCGCAGTTTAGACAATCAAGGCTATGGCACTCTCCTGATGCTTTCGCGGGTGATTCTGCGGTTGGGAGACTTATCCTCTCTGGCACCGGAAGATTTAGAGGGGCTGTTTTTGCTGGACTGGCAATACTTGCAGGATTTTTACAACCTGATTAACCCGCCAGAAGCCGCCCTTTCCGCAACGGGGGAGTTTTAGGCTACCCCCAAGAGGATTTATTTCGGGAGGTAGCCTTTATTGCTTTTCACTTCCACTGGTCGCGGGAGGAGATTCTCAACCTGGATCACCGAGAGCGGCAGCGCTGGGTGCGGGAAATTGCTTATCTCGTCAATCCCCAACCGTCATAATACTTGACAGTGCGAGCTTCTAGCTCGCTTTTTCAGCTTGGAGCTTGGCATGGCTCATCCTTCCCCCATGCCCCGAAAGCTCCGTCGCCCCATGCCCCCTTCCTGACGAGTTGGATTTTCCCCACATCCGGAGACAATGTTAAGTTTTATTACAGAGGCGGAAACAGCTCGCCAAGATTAGCCAAAAGTCTAATCCACTCCAAAAGAGGGCTTTGGTTAGACTCGAAGAGGGTATCAATCCTGTGAAATGTCGCCCGGACATCAAGAACCATTAGGGCCAATTAACAAAGAGCGAGGCGGTAGGTAACATGAGGATGCAACTGAGAAAAAAAACTCAAAACAACCAGGCGGACCCAGTAATGGCGACCCCTGCGCAAGCCAAGTTGCTTCCTCATGTCCGAGAAATGGACAGCACCCCCGTTTCGCCACAGACAGCCCAAACCGAAGATTTGCACAGCCAACAGCCACAGGGAAAGGCGCAGGGCTTTAACTTTGCGGAAATGCCAATCTTTGCTGAGGCGCAAGCTGCCTGAGCACCGGCACTTCAGGCTAAGTTTAGGGTGGGTGCGGGCACAGGGAAGACAGCGCAACAAGTGACCCGCCAGGCAGAGCCAATTATGTCTGACACCGTGGCGCATCAAGAGCCTATCCAGCGCCAGGAAGGGGAAGAGGACGAACCGGCGCAGATGAAGGCGCTCGCCGGTGCAGCGTGCTGAAGAAAAGGACGAGCTGGCCCAAATGAAGGCGGAGCCGGTGCAGCGCATGGAAGGGGAAGGGGATGAACCGGCGCAGATGAAGGCGCTCGCCGGTGCAGCGCATGGAAGGGGAAGGGGATGAGCCGGCGCAGATGAAGGCGCGAGCGCTCAATCGTGCGGACAACTGGTACTGTCTGTCAGTTAAGCAACAGCAAGGAACAGAAGAGGTTGGCTACCGGACTCTTTGGGATTATATGAATCTCAGCGCGGTTGATCGCGCCGTTACTACCGGCAATGAGATTGCTGAATCTGTCTCTAATTATATCCGCAATTATCCGGAATTTATGCCGCCAAATCTGGACTCATAAAAAGATAGCGAAAGGTTAAAAGCCCATTTTTAAATTAAATTTAATCTCCGTTAATAATGCTTCAAATAGCGCTCTAAAGCCGCGCTTATAATAGAGCGGTTTTATTCCAAGTATCTAGGGTATAATTACTGGGATAAATTAAAGCGTATTTTCAACTTTAAATTGACGGGAATAATGGGGAGTTGCTATGCATACGACAACGATGCGGCGCAACAATTTGTTTTTTATTCCGTTTGCCCCTTAGAGACACCGGCAAAGCGACTTCTGCCGATGGCATAATTTTTAAGTAAAGTTAACTGCGGGATAACCATCGGTAATTTTGAGCTAGACTTTAGAGATGGCGAGGTGCGCTACAAAACCAGCATCGATGTATAAGATGATAGGCTGACGGTGAAATAGGGAAAATTTTAGTTGATATTAATATCCAAAACGCGGCCTAATATTTAGCAATTTTTAGTTAAATTGTTCATGGTTAAATATCGCCATACGAAGCAATTGCCAGCCTATAGTTAGCAGATGAAAGCTGACGGCGTTCGATAAAAATTGCGTGGTAAATAACCGATGGTAATGCCTCAACCTAAACTCCCCCGCCGCACCCTCGAAGGAATCAAACAGCAAGGGACTTACACTGTTACCAGCAGACTGCGAACTGCCCCCGGCTATTTTTGGTACAGGGTTTACAGTCTAGTCCCCATGCAGCTCCGCTGGTTGCTGCCATTTATTGGGGAAGATATTAAAGACTGGTTCAAACCAGAACCAGAGTCAGCACCGGCAGAAGCGCTCCCACCGGCACCAGAGGAGAAAGTCAGCGACGACTTCTCTGTCACCCTGTTTGCCCCTTACGAAAAGTATCGCTGCTCTTTCGGCCACCCCCTCAACTGCCAGCAACCCCAGCAGGCAACCGAACAAGACCCAAACGCCAAAGCTTGCAGCCAGTGCGGTTTTCCCGTTATTTTACCAAAGGGAAAAGAAATTCAGGGCAAGCGGGGCCGCTACCGCATTGTGAGATATTTAGGCAGTCGCGGTTTAGGCCGGCTTTACGCAGCAGAACAGATTGGGGAAGGGCGAACAACGGTAGTCAAAGAATACCAGCTTCCCAAAAAAGACTTTAACGAACAAGAAGCTATTACCACCCAAAAAACATTTGAAAGTGTTAGCAGTATCGAATTAGCCGACGGGAGACGGCAAACAGGCCGGATCGTGGCAGCAACGGATGCGTTCGCCGATCGTCTCGATCCTGAACGCTGCTATGCAGTCACCAAGGACACCGCCAACAGCTACTCCACCCTGAGATCCCACCTCGATCGTTCTGGGGCCATGAGTTCTCGCCAACTGCGGCACTTTCTCAACCAAGCGCTGCAAAGCCTAGAATACCTGCACGGTAAGAAATTCCGGTTGCCCAACGGCCAAATTCAAACAGGAGTGGCTCACGGCAACCTCAACCTCGACAGTTTGCTCATTTCCCCCCAAGGACAGCCATTTTTTCAAGACCCCCAATTTCTCATCTATCTCTGCGATCTGGCCTTGTGGGAAAGTTTGTTCACTCCCCCGCCGAGGGCCGCCTTGAACCCCACACCCGCCCAGGACTTGAAAGCGTTGGGATCTGTCAGCTTTTATCTGCTAGCTGGAGGCACCAAAAACCGCGACGGCTACCCCCTCAACCCTCAAAACAACCAGCATTGGCCAAAGGTAGATATCGCCCTTAAATTGTTCCTGTTCCGCTTGCTGGAACTCGACTCCCCCTTTGCCACCGCCGCTGAAGCGCGTCAGGCTTTGCTGAGGTTGCCGCCAGAAGTGGAACTCAGCCCAGAAACAGCAGCAACCGAATTGCCAGCAGTTGCCGCCACTGAAAAACCCAAGCGGTCTTGGCTTTGGTGGCTGTTGGGGCTTGTCGCCCTCTCCCTTTTAGCAAGCGCCTTGGCGTGGCTGCTGTCCTGGCGGCAAGCGGCCAGAGCGAACAGCAGCGCAATTCCCCTTTGCTGCATCGCCTGAGTCCCAGCCGTTGCTGCCGGTGAGTTTACCTTCACCGCCGAACAGCAAGGTCTTTGGAATTACCTCTGGCGACAGCTCAACCTCATCCAAAAAGACAAAACCTTAGAAGCCGAATTCGCCGATCGCCGGCCCCAACTGCAACTCAACTACCTGCCCGCACCAACGGGAGAAGACGCGATTGCCCGAGTCCGCCTGGGACAAGCCGACTTTGCCATTAGCAGCCTCACGGATGACCTCAGCAGCGACCTAGAGGCCCAAACCTTTGCTTATGACGGGTTAGTTGTTTTTGTGGCGTTCAGTTACGAACAGCGCGATCGGGCTTTGCCCAGATACCTTCAAGGAAAGATTACCTTCAAACAGCTCCAGCAACTTTATACTGGACAAATCACCAACTGGAAACAGTTAGGTGGCCCCGACAAGCGGGTGCGCCTCTATATTCCCGCCAGTGCCGAAGCCGTCCGCATCTTTGAACAGCGCGTCCTCCAAAACGAACAACTGATCGCCGAATTTAGAAAACTCATCCAGTCCGAACCCCGTTCCGAAAGCAGCTGGATACAGCCGCCCCTAACTTCCCAAAAAATCATCCAGTTACCCACCTTACCCACCCGGCGTCAGGTCCTGCAAGACTTTGAAAACGAGCAAATGGGGGCCATTGGCTTCTGGCCCCTCAGCCTAGTCTTCGGACAGTGTTCCGTCTACTTCTTAGCCTTAGCCGATGGCAACGCCCCCCTGTCCAACCCCTGAGCCAGCGGTCAAGACAGCCCATTAATACCGCCACCGATTTATGTAATCAAAAAGGCGGCTATTTCCCCGATTTTCAGGCATTTCAAACCGGGCGCTACCCCCTCGCCTATCCCGAGGCCGTTGTTTACCGGCGCGACAACCGCCGCCTTCCGATCGGGAGAGGGTTTGCCAATATCTTGAAAACTCAAGAAAGCCAGGGGTTGCTCGGGAAAACCGGAGTCGTGCCATTCCAGAAGGGAAACAGGGGACTGGAAGGGACTGGGGACTGAGTGGCCAATCTCCACGTCCTTTGTCCCTGGCAACAGCCAAAATTAGACTTTTGGTTAATATATTTCCCCCTGAGACTTTGCTTATACTGAGGAAACGCTGAGTACCCGATCGCTAAAGGGAGCTTGACTGTGGACTCAAACATCGACGCTCAACCATCTTGGGAACCCATCGGCGGGTTAGCCGCACCGGCAGGTTAGGCCGCTTCAGCCAAAATTCAAACGAAGCGGCTTTCCAGCAACTCCCAAATCCAATTCGACCGCCGCCAAGTTGCTGAGGAAATTAGACGCGATACCTTGCGCACCAGACAGCTTGCCGGTCGCGTTTACCAGCTCATGTTAGAGGATTTGCGCGTCACTCGCGAACGCAGCGGCTGGGGAAGATAAGCAATTTTGCTTATAACTTAGAGAGCCAATGATTCAGAGGTAATTGACGATGGCAGAGCAAGCGCAGAGTAATAACGTACAACAACTGACAAACTTGATAAATAAGAGCAAAAAAATCATAAATACTGTCGCTATTTAAATGCTTTAAATCAGAAATTAAGTTTATTAAATGCCTGACGTAAATCAAAAATAATTGATTTCTAAAGAAGAAACCATATAAGATTTTAAATCCAGTCTAAAGACTCTTGGACATATATAAATCAACGTATCGAAGCCCTCCACAGATAATAGCCAGCGCAGACCTGACGAAACCCGCTCCAACTACATCACGGTCAATCGCTTTTACGTCGAGATTGAAAGCGAGTTAAGATCCTCTTTCAGCGAGGGATCTGGCTTGGGCGTCAATATCAAAAAAGAAACGTATTTTGAAGGGGGAGTTAACGATCGGCAAATAATTTTTCTCGGGCAGGCTGAGTTTACCGATATCACTCTCAAACGCGGAATGACTGACGATTTTACATTTTGGGGGTGGATTACTCAAATTCTTTATGGCAAACCCAAGGCGCAATGTCAATATTCTCCTTTTTAACCAAGCGGGGGAAACAATGCAGTGCTGGACGCTGATAGGAGCGATTCCCATCAGTTGGAAATCTCCCTGCTTGCAAGCTGATGGAAATGCGGTGGCCATTGAATAATTAACCTTAGCTTACGAAGGTTTACAGGTTAAAATAAAAGAAGGCGGTGGCGGTGGTCGATGTGAGTCGAGATGGTTTGGGCTTTTTTCCCAGTAATTAAACAGGGTTGCAAGCAATGGCTGAGTTTATGTAAAATCAACTAAATACGAGTTCGGAGGCAGAAAAAACTCCCCAATAGGAACCGTTCTTTGAACAACTTGCCTTAAACCACTCAAATTTGACAAAAGTTTTGAGCTTAGAAATTTATATTTACTCAGGAATATAGACCGATTTATATGATTGATAATTCGTTAATTTATCCCAGGAAAACGCCGGGGCAAAGATTTCTGGATCGGGAATTTTGGCAAGATTACTCGCTGGGGGAATTTCAGCCGATTAATAAAAATTTGTCACCTTCTGAAGCGCCAAGGATTGCAGAACCTTCTCCCAAACCCACTGAAATACCTCCTTCAACGGCTGTACCAGCCAGTAACTCCCACCCTTCATCGTTTAGAAGCAGCACCCTCACAGCGGCGCAATCCTGGCAAAAATCCTATCTATAAAAAATCGCATTTTTCGCTATAATCACAAGCAAACTCATAAATAAAGCCGAGATATAAAGGGCAAAATTTAATTAATATAATAAAGCGGATATTTTTAAACAGATTTTGTCCGAATTTATTCAGAATAAAACTTAACTAATAATAGGCCAGCAAGAACCATTAAAGTTTTAGTAAAAATGCCGTTTATTAATGAGGGCCAGCACCGGGAGGTTTTGTCTCGCTTTATCAGTGATGTCAGAACTCCAGCGATTCAAAATCAGCAATAATTGAGGGGGCAGGACATCAGTGCTGGCACTTCAGATACGAAGGCTGGAAAAGTCAGTGAAGTCAGAGGATAATTTATAAAAATAATATCCAAAATGAGGATAATAGCGAAAGTATATCCTCGCATATTCAGCTAAGCGAAGCTGGAGAGGCTCCAGTTTCAGCCGCCGATTTTTCGGAAAATCAGCCAAAAACAAACGTTTGGGCGGCTGGGGATATTATACCCTATGAATCATTGCCGGTGCAGCGAAAAGAAACGCCGGTTAATAGCAGGGATTCTGAATCGTTAAATTTTTCATAAGTTAAGGCTTCTCACCAGCAGTAGTTAACAGGCGAATCGGCTGGCAAAGCCTTTGCTAAGGCAGGAAATCAGCCTTTATTGCAAAGAAAAACAGATGTGGCACCGGCAATCTCACCGCCTGTTAATTGGCCTCAAGCAAAGATAGGGGAGGAGGCTCCAGCGAGCCGCGAGTTAGAGTCAAGAATATCTGCGACTGAGCCAGTTAAACCGAAAAATGAATCATTTCGTGGTGAATCACAACCCTTGAGCGGGAAGGAAATAGAATTTTATCAAGAGCCATTTACATCTGCCGGTGAGAGACTGCAATCCAAGAGTGAGCCAGAGGCTGGACTTTCTATACCTATCACTCAGGATGAAGTGTTGAATACCGTTACAAAAGTTTACATTTCGGCGTATAATCCTCCTGGCC
>CAZJNL010000121.1:0-9252 GCA_964546515.1 uncultured Oscillatoria sp. | reverse complement strand
CGGACTGAACAGCCCCACAAAGGCGAGCGCGTAGTTGAGCAGGCCAAATTTCTCCGGAGTGAGATAGCGAGCCACCCAGACCCCAACCAGCAGACCCAGCCCCATCTGCAGGATTTTTTCCCCAAACAGCCAAGCTGTGTTGCCGATAATCTTGCGAAAACCGGGGCTGAACTTTTGACTGACAGCAGTGAGCTTGTCTAACATTTTAACTTGGCAATTCGTTACAAAAGAAAAAAGTTGAGGACTGGATGAGCGGGCACCAACTGCCCACAGGAACGGGTCTGCCATCACCTGCCCTCTCGGCTGCTTAGCCAGTCTGGTACTTGCCTGAATTATAGCACAACAGGTGACAGGAGCAATTTTCGCCCTCATGTCTTCCCTGTAGTGTCCAGGCTCAACCGTACTGTTACTACTATATACCAAAACCAAATACTGGATACCGCAAAAACACCGGTTTCGGTAAGGTTAGCCATAAGTATATACGTTAACAGCAGAAGGGGGAGGCCGGCCTCTGGCATTTTAGCGCGAGTCAGATAAACAACTCCTTTAGCAATATTAATGAAGAAGGAAATAACAAATAAGGCTAACCCTCCCCAGCCTAAGTCACAGGCCAAATCTAAAAAGCCATTATGAGAATGAGGCGGCTTAAATTGGCTTGAAACTATTATGATTTTATCCGCAGGATTGTCGATTCCCCGCCAAGGCTGCCAAAAGCCAGCGACCCCATAGCCTAGCAAGGGACGTTCGTTTATCTTATCAACTATCTGCGGCCAAAATTCCGTGCGCCCAGTCAGCGTCATATCCTTGCCTAGACCATCTACAACAATAGCCTCCAGGTTGTCCAATATCACTGTACCCAAACAAATGCTTACTATCAGAAAAAGGATGACGGACACAAAGGCAATCCTGACTGGCATTTTTTTTACATAACCAAGACAGCCCCAGAGGCTAAACAATACAACGACTAAAACTTTACTCGCCCCACTCCCTCCTTTTTGCAGCCCAATCAATGCTAAAACAAATATCAGCAGAGAAAACAGACGCTGTTTCGGTGAATAAATGGCGTGCGCAAGCCACAAAACTGCAGTTTGAGCCATGAAAAATGAAAACTGGTTTTTGTGAGCTAAGATGCCCGTCCACTTTCCGTCCCCTCCAGCTGACGGTTTTGCCAGACTGTAGAGAACTACAAATAAGCCGATGACTCGGATAAAAGGATAAAGTTCTTCCCACTTATTTTGCCGTCCAATGTAAATAGCAACTGCCGCAGTTTCTAAAATAACTAAACTAGCTTTTAGCGTGGGTAAAGGAGTGTCTGACCAAAAAGCAGATAGGGAGACAAGTAATAAAAAAGCTGCCATGTATGGGGCGCATACAATTAAGCTTACTGCTACTTGCAGGAGGTCTTTAAATGTCTGGCTTAGTCGGGGAGACACAATAATAAGAAACACGGCATATATGCCGATCTGCATTATTATAGTCATGGGCGTAGTGGTGAGATTAGCAATATTTTGGGGGTGCAACTTGTTGAAAGGCATTACTGTCGCACCTGTCGACCCGGATATGCTAAAAACAAATATGCCAGCAAAAATTTTTCCCAAAAATAAAGCGAACTTTGGATTTCTAGCGGCGGCATTATATAGCAGCAGTATATAAATGACAGCCAGAGCTATGCTAATAAATAGCAAAAAAGGATCTTTAAGAATTTCTTTCATAAACCGGAGACCTCATCCGGCTGTAAATTAGGAGAAGAAAAGGCGACAATTATTAGAGGAGTATTAGAGGAGGCTAGCTCGCCTGCTAGCCCTAACCCCCCCTTCTCTACCTGCTCGCACTGCAACGCACGCTTTTTACACGCTCCGTAAAATGCTAGTAATTTCTAGGTGAAACGCCAAGAGAGAATCCCTGACCGCGCCAGCTAATGGGGCAATCGTATATGCTTGCTCCCGCTGCGCGCTTATTTGCTTGGAACCACCGCACAGTCTGTGAGAGCGTGTTTATAAAGTAATTGTTAGAGCCATCCGGGGGTGAGAAACCGGGTTTCTCTTGCTGGGGGAACTCATATTTTAGTCCTAGGCCACAATCAACCCGGGAGCTGGGGCCTTCACTTTTTCTTTATAAACACTCTGTCAGGGAGAGTCAAGCTGGTCTATCTTGAGGCCACTTGGCTCACTCCTTACAGTCTACGCTATTTCACAGGCCCGAGAGCGGTGCCCCACTGCCTGTGGCCCATAGTTTGCAGTTTACCCGAGAGGAGGTTAAATTGAAAGAATCAAACAAAGGATGTTGCCTATGGTCGGTGCAGGTTTCCCTGAACCAATAACCCAACCGGTTGCGGCTCTCACCCTGTTGGCTTTCATGGCCACAGCTTGCCCATCTCCTGTCCGGGCTCAGCTGCCAACTGTGCCAGATCCTTCTGCCGCACCACCTATTGCCAGCCCAGGGCAGCAGCCATCGGGAACTTACACCTTAGGAGGCGGTGACAACATCCGCATCGATGTCTTCGACTTGCCCCAGTTCAGTGGCGAGTACCAGATACCCGTAGGTGGCTCAATACAACTACCCCTAATTGGTAGCATATCTGTCGAGGGTATAACACTGGAAGAGGCTGCCAATGCCATTTCAGCTGCATACGCCCGCTTCCTCAAACGTCCCCTGATTACGGTGAGTCTTCTGGCTACCCGTCCTCTAAATATATGGATTGCAGGGGAGGTGAACCGTCCAGGCTCCTATTCAATTCCCCTGATATCCGGCGGCGGCAACAGACCTTCCGTCCAATTTCCAACTTTGGTGCAGGCTCTGGAAAAGGCTCTGGGAGTGACCCAGGCAGCCGATATTCGCAGGGTGCAGCTGCGCCGTCGGCCAGGATTGGGGCCAGAGCAGGGGATCGCTTTCGACCTCCAGCAATATCTGCAGACCGGCAATCTGACTCAAGACATCACCTTACGGGATGGGGACGCCATCTTTGTCCCCACGGCAACCAGCGTCAACCTGGCACAAGCCCGCCAATTAGCAGATGCTAGCTTTGCCACCCCTGTAGACCTACCTCGCAATGTGGCAGTGTTGGGGGAAGTGAGCCGTCCTGGAAATTATGTCGTCACCGGCGGCAACACGACAGTGGACACCAGAAACGCTGGGCTGCCAACCGTAACACGGGCCATTCAGCTGGCTGGGGGCATCAAGCCACTGGCTGACATTCGCCAGGTTCAGATACGCCGGCCCACAAGAGCCGGTGCGGAACAAATCTTTAATGTGAACCTGTGGCAACTGTTGCAGGCGGGCGATGCCAACCAAGACACCATCGTGCAAAACGGAGATACGATTTTTGTTCCCACTGCAACTGCGGTAAACCAGGCAGAGATCCCTCAATTAGCTGAGGCTAGCTTTTCTCCCCCTGTGATTCAAGTGAGTGTGGTAGGAGAAGTTCGCTCACCCGGAGTGCTGAGAATCCCATCCAACACAACCTTGAATCAAGCTCTGCTAACAGCGGGAGGATTCTCCCCCGGTCGAGCTAAGGGCGATTCTGTTGAACTGATTCGCCTCAACTTTGATGGCACGGTTTCTAAACGTACAGTGGAAATCGCTCTAGCTCAAGGAATCAATGAGGGAACCAATCCCGTAATGCGCAATAACGACATAATTGTCGTAAGACGCACTGGTATGACCAGGTTCGTGGACAACGTGAACGCTGCAGTAAATCCCACAGCCACCGGCGTACTCGCACTTTTCAGCATTCCTAATGTAGTTTTGGGACTTCTTAACAGTTTGGGAATTATTAAGCTGAATAACTAATAATTTTCAGGAAGGATATCAATTAAAAACATGGATACAGACTACCAGTTTCAGCCAATCGCCAGCAAGCGGAATGGCCCGCCGCCTCGCTCCTTGCCTCAGCTCTCCCCACCGGCTGCCGAAGAAAGTGACCAGCAAACGCTGGACATGGCTTGGCTGTTTGGCGTCGTGCGCCGCAGAGCACTGGTTATGGCGGGCGTGGCGATCGCCCTGAGCGTAATGGCCAGCAGCGTCATCATCTACAAATCGAAGAAGATTGTGAGGGTGTATGAAGGCGCGTTTCGGGTCCTGGTTGAGCCGGTCACTGCGGAAGGCCGGTTGGCTAGGCTGTACTTGCAGGCTCAAAGCCTCAATGAAGGGGTGGCAGACCTGAGCAAAATAGGCTCCTCGCTCGAAGAAACAAGCTTGGTGGATTACCAAACTCAAATTCGGGTTTTGACAAGCCCGGAAATTATGGAGCCACTGGTTGAAAAGCTGAAAGCAAAGTATCCAGACATTACTTATAAATCCCTGGGTTCTGCGCTGATGATTAGCCGCATCAATTATGAAAAAGATGGGAAACAAGCTGGCACAAAACTTATAGAAGTACGCTACCAAGATGAAGATCAGAACAAAATAAAATCGGTCTTAGAGCAAGTGGCTGAGTATTATCTAAAATACATCACACAAGAGCGCCTAATAAGCATCAATCAGGCAATTAAGTTTATTGACTCCCAGCTTCCCAAACTGCAGGATCGAGTTGACCAACTCCAAGGAGAACTGCAAAGGCTGCGGCAGCAGTCCCAGCTCAGCATTCCTGAAATAACTAGCAAAAGCCAGGCCGATCAAGCTAGTTCTCTGTCGTCGCGGAGAATAGACGTCCAAGCTCAACTGGCTGAGGCCAGACAGGTTTACCAGAATGTTAAAAAGCAGTTAGATTTGGATAATGTTACCTTGATACTAGCTATAAACCCTAAGGCTTACGAAACCTTAATATCACAGCTCAATGCGGTAGAAGCTCAGATTGCAGTAGATTCAACCCACTTTCGTGAAGACAGCCCACCCATGCAGGCTTTACAGGAAAAGCAGCAAAATTTGCGTCGCCTGTTGCGTCGAGAAGCTGAAGCAGCCTTGGAAAATATTGCCGACCAAGTCCGGCAATTAGAGGCTCGCGAGAAAAGCCTCGCCCAACAAGAAGAGATCCTAAATCAACAAATTACACAATTTCCAACCGTTCTGCGCCAGTACGGTGATTTAGACAGAGAATTATCCGTCGCAACGGAGAGCCTGAAGCTATTTTTAGAAAAGCGAGAAGCGCTACAGCTAGGTGCCGCCCAGCAGCAAGTGAACTGGCAAATCATTGCCAAGCCCGATCTCATCCGCGATGAAACAGGCCAGCCAGTATCTATTACCGTTAAAAAAACTTCGCGCCAGTTAGCTATAGCCGTGATCCTGTGCACCCTTCTGGGCATCGGGGTCGGGTTTCTCGTAGAGGTTCTCAACACTGTCTTCCACACCCCCGAAGAGGTTAAAGGCGCAACTAAACTGCCCCTACTAGGGGTGATTCCTTTGAGCAAAGGACTCGATAAAATCGCTCCCGTAGCAGAGGCTGCCGGTGTGGCCCCACCCTCTGGCCGCACTCTCGTGCTCGGCAAGGCTCGCAAGCCGGTGCAGTACACCAGCTCTCCCGCTTTAGAAGCTTTCCGCTCTCTGTATACCAATATCCGTTTGATCAGCCCTCAGGCACCTGTCCGCTCTCTGGCCATCGGCTCCGCCGCGTCCGGAGATGGTAAATCTACTGTTGCTATCCACCTGGCCAAGACAGCAGCCGCAATCGGTCAGCGCGTCTTGCTGGTGGACGCCGACCTGCGCTGCCCTCAGCTCCACACCCGGTTGGGCATCCCCAACGTCCGGGGACTCAGCGATGCCATCGTTTCAGACATCGGTCTCAATGATGTTATCCAGCGCTCGCACAGCGTCTGGTCAGAAGAATTGCCCGGAGAGGACAACCTGTTTGTCCTGACTGCCGGCCCCATCCCTAATGACCCCATCAAACTCCTCTCATCCAAAAAGATGCTCTATCTCATGGAGCAATTTCAAGCCTTTTTCGACTTGGTTATCTATGATACACCACCCCTCGCGGGGCTCTCAGACGGCCACATCCTAGCCGCTCATACGGATGGCATGGTAATGGTTGTCGGGCTTGACAAGACAGACCGCTCTATGGTAAATAAAGCACTCGATGGATTAAAAATTTCTGGAGCCTCAGTCTTCGGTGTAGTGGCCAATGGCGCTAAAGGGTACACCCCTAGAGCCTCCGCTTCCTATCACCGCTAGTCATATCGAAGACGGCACCAAAGCGCAGCGCCAGATCGGGCCAGCAAATACCCGAGCCCCGATGCCAATCCAGTCTGATTCTCCAGAGGCCATAACCGTGGGTGAGTTCCCGTTTTACACCACACTGGACTTGCCGCCCATTGAGAAACGCCACATGTCCCGTCTCTCCCCACGGGAGGCGTCCCCACTCCTACCAGTTTCCACCGGCTCCCCCAGTTGCGCCCGCAGACTGGTTTGATGCCCTCTTAGTGCCTCGGGCTACAGCTGATACATGACAAGCAAATTACGGCTTTTAATCGTCGTCCTGTTGGCCGTCGGAATATTTTTTCGATTTTTCAATCTGGACGGAAAATTCTACTGGTACGATGAAGTTTTTACCTCATTGCGGATTTCTGGCTACACCGAGGCAGAAGCAGTTCAGCAACTCGCCCAAGGTCAGGTAATAACCATCGAAGACTTACAGAAATATCAGCGCCCCAATCCAGAAAAAAGCGTCACCGATACCGTTAAAGGACTGGCGCAAGAAGAACCTCAGCTGACGCCCCTCTATTTTGTGATAGCGCGATTCTGGGTTCAGGGGTTTGGCCATTCCGTGGCCGTGACGAGAAGTTTGTCTGCCCTCATCAGTTTGCTAGCATTCCCTTGCATCTACTGGCTGTGCTTAGAATTATTTCAGTCCTCCCTGACCGGCTGGGTCGCCTGCGCACTTATAGCCGTCTCCCCCTTCCACGTGCTGTACGCTCAAGAAGCGCGACCCTACAGTTTGTGGACAGTAACAATCCTGCTAGCAAACGCCTCACTTCTGCGAGCGATGCGGCTCAAACGAGTCTCCAGTTGGGGCATTTATGCCGCTGCGGTTTCCCTGGGGCTCTACACTCATTTTTTGTCTGTGCTGGTTGTAATTGGACATGGAATCTATGTAGTGGCAACCGAAGGCTTCCGGTGGACTAAAAAGGTAACTGCCTTCGCCTTAGCTTCTGGCGCTGGGCTGCTAACTTTCCTGCCCTGGATTGCCATCGCGATCTCTAACTCGACCAGCGCTTCTAGAAGTACAAGTTGGGCTGGCTCAGAAATTAACATGCTGTCTTTGGCCCAAAATTGGGCGGCTAATATATGCCGCCTAGTTTTAGATTTTGGCTTGAAATCTGAGTCCCCATTGATATATCTTATCCTTTTCATACCGGCTATTTTAAGTGCATTAATTATGGCGGGATATTCAGTTTATTGGCTCTGCCGTCACACCCCCAAACACGTTTGGTTATTTATCTTGACCTCGATTGCGGTAACAGCGATAGCCCTAATCCTGCCAGATTTAATTTGGGGAGGTATCCGCTCAACCAAGAGCCGGTATCTCCTCCCCTCTTATTTAGGTCTTCAGCTAGCTGTTGCTTACCTCCTCGCCACTCAACTCAGCTCCGGGGACAGCCGGCGACAGAAGCTGTGGCAAATACTCGCGATTGCGCTGCTATCGAGTGGAGTCCTGTCCTGTGCGATTAGTTCCCAAGCCGAAACCTGGTGGAATAAGGAATGGGGATACCACAATCCAAAAATCGCTCGCATAATCAACCAAGCCATGCGCCCCTTGGTGATAAGCAACCTCTCTGAATCCACTCTCGGAAATGTGGTTTCTCTCAGCTATCTGCTGAAAACGAACTCTCGGTTTCAGTTGGTACTTAACCCAAATATACCTGAGATTCCTCAGCAATTCACTGACGTATTTATATACAGCTACTCACCCAAAAGTTGGGAGGATAAAATAGTAGAAAAAATCCCAATTATCAGATAAAAAATGTCGGCCATGATTGGCCAGTAATATGGTTGTTGAAATTGGGTATAAAAAGTTAAATTTTCATTTATTTCGACCCCTAGCTCGTAGCTAATCGCCAAAACAGGGGCGGTCATCCGCGTTTAATTTGCATACAAGGAGCGCGACAGCTTATTCAAGCTGAATAAATCAAATGCTTTCTGCCGGCAGCCAGCTGAACCGCCTGCAATACCCATGCAGCCAATCATTTCCTCATCTAAAGGACTTCCCCAACATTCCCAACCAGACACTAATAGCCGCACAGGTGCGCTATTAACGCACCCTACAGCTAGAGTTACTGCCCAACTCCTAATCTGATTAGACCTGATCAATTCCTCTTAACCTAGTGAAGCAGGGGGGCAGGCGCTTTCGCAAGCAACCGGCACCACCTCCTCAGGAATGCTTCTGCCCGCATGCTGCCGGCTGTCCCACACGCCGCCAGTAGGCCACAGTTCTCCCTCCTAGTGCTGACCGGCGATTGCTGCGCCGCTGCGCTGCCTCCGCCACGGGGATCTTAGCGGGTCGATAGCAGTTCTTACCGGCTCGATAAAGACAGCAGCCGGCAGGCGGCAAGTTTACATCCGCAGCCTCCCATTAATAACGCTCAACTCCACCAACCGAATTGGTCTGAACCCGGAGCGTGACAGACATCAGCCACCCAGCACACTGGTGTCGCCTATTTTCAAGGACTCAAATCAGCCACGCACATGATTACTGTCACGTATCTTCAACGACTGAAATCACAAAACCGCAGGATTATTGTCACAGGTCAGCCCGATGTAAATCACAAAATTAGAGGACTGCTGTCACAGTGACTGAAGACTTCAAGCACCAAAATAGATAAGTATTACCGCCCCTGTGCTGCGGCTTCCATCTCCCAGCCTCACAGGGAAATCGCCCAGATTAGTAAGATCACCGGGGTCTTGGAAATAACGAGTTTCCGTAAAAACAATGCAATTTCCAAACTATCTCTACCAAGTCACGCTCGAAGAACTGTACGGTCAGGTCATGTTCTCTAACGTCGTGACTCGCACTGACCGGCAACTGCTCAAGGCTGCACTGCTCAAGGACTCCCTCACCGAAAATGAACACGACATCATCAACCGGCTAATCTACAACGTGCGCCGGGGATGGGTGAGGCTCGTGGATTGAAATGCCTGAAGTCCCCAGTTGGTTGCCAGCCGGCATTCTTGCCCCTTTCAGATTGGCACCGCCCCGCTGCGCCAAAATCAGGCCCGCACCCTCCAAGTTGGCCCCACTCATTGACGCCGTTTTTTGGGAATAGCTTTTTGTAGGGTAAGTGTTTTATTGTTGGGGTATATCTGGTTTGTCTACTTTTGATT
>CAZJNL010000120.1:0-9253 GCA_964546515.1 uncultured Oscillatoria sp. | reverse complement strand
CTACAAGAGGGCGCAAGGAGATATTCTTGTTGTTGATAATCAGGCTGTAGCTCAGACTCAATACAAAACCACCTTGAAAAGTCATGACAGCTTTTGGCAATATGTATAAGATTCGCGATTAGCCAGTGACAATCAATAAAAATTAATAAAAATTAATCTTTCAGCCTCAAACAATATGAATAAATTAATATCTACTCTACCATCGCTTTCAACCTCCCACATACAGCAAGCAAGTTGGTTTCTGTATAAGCTTAACCCAACAGGTCTATCAGACAAAATTTCTATAGCGGTTCGGATTAAATCTACTGTAGATATTGAAGCCCTAAAAGATACACTACAAGCCTTAACTGAACGTCACTCTATTCTGCGCAGTATCTATTACCAACAAGATGAAAAAATAATTCAAAAAATTCGGGAAACTGTTGAGATAGGGGTTGAAATAATAGATGCTTCATCCTGGAGCGATGAGGAATTAAATCGGCAGTTATTAGACAGTCAAAAGCGCCCTTTTAATCTTGAAAGTGGGGTGGTATTTCGTGCTTGTTTATTTAGTCGTTTAGCTTCGCGACATGAAACGGTAACAGAAAATATTTTATTGTTAACCGTTCATCAAATAGCAGGAGATTGGGAGTCATTATTAATATTAGTGGATGAGCTTGTTACCATCTATGAGTCAAAAATAAATGGCTATCTCCCAAATTTACTGCCGCTAAATATATCTCACACAGACTATATTCAAAAAGAATTAGACTTTCTCAATAGTTCGGAAGGAATAGAAGTTGGTAATTATTGGCAGCACAAGTTAGCTGATGAATTACCAGTGTTGGAGTTCCCGACAAATTATACCCGTTCGACCATTATAACCTATAATGGTGCTTCAATAAGCATTTCCATAAATCCGCAATTAAGTCAACAAATTAAACAGCTAGCAAAAGCACAAGCAGCAACACTGGAAGAGATACTATTAGCAGCATTTAAAATCCTGCTTTACCGCTATACAGGAGAAGAAGATATCCTTGTGGGTTTATTACAAAACCGAGAGAATCAACCCTTATTTAAACGAGTTCTTGGCAATTTGACGAATGTTACGGTTGCCAGAGATTCAATTTCAGGGAATCTCAATTTTCCAGAATTTCTGACTAAAGTTAGTCAAACAGTATTTGAAATAGGAAACTATAAAGATTATCCATTTGCCCTACTTGTGCGACAACTCAAATCCTCTGACTTGAGTCATTATCCTATCTGCCAAGCTGCTTTTGGTTATTACAAATTGGAGAAGTTATTCAAGGCCAAAGAACTAGAATTAGAATATTACGACCTCCCACAACAAAAAGTCGATTTTGAACTCAGCTTAGAAGTAATAGAGTTCCCGGAATCTTTCTCGGGTTACTTTAAGTACAACAGCGATGTATTAGAAGCTGCAACTGTTGCTAAAATAGCCGAACATTTCCAGAATTTACTAACGGCAATTGTAGAAAATCCTGAAACACCAGTGGGTAAGTTACCGATGCTGAGTGAGAGGGAAAAACAGCAAATATTAGGGGAATGGAACAAGACAAAAACAGATGAGGATTTATCTCGCTGTCTGCCTCAATTATTTGAGGCCCAGGTAGAGAAAATACCAGAATATATCGCCCTCATATTTGAAAATCAACAACTCACATACCGAGAACTAAATCACCGCGCCAATCAACTCGCCCACTACCTGCAAAAACTAGGTGTTAAACCTGAAACATTAGTGGGTATTTGTGTCGAACGTTCCCTAGAAATGGTGGTAGGGATATTAGGAATTCTGAAAGCAGGAGGAGCTTATGTGCCACTCGACCCAAACTATCCGTCAGAACGTTTAGCTTATATGCTTTATGATGCAACAGTGTCAGTGTTGCTGACTCAGCAATCATTAGTGACATCGTTGCCAGAGCATCAAGCTCAGGTGGTGTGTTTGGATAGTGATTGGGGCGAGATTGCTAAATTTTCCAAAGAGGAATTGAGCAGTGGAGTCAAACCAGAGAACCTTGGCTACATCATCTATACCTCCGGATCCACAGGTAAACCCAAGGGAGTTGCCATGAGCCAACGCGCTCTGGTTAACCTAATTATGTGGCAGCTGCAGGAAGCGAGTGTTGGTCAAGGTGCGAGAACATTGCAATTTGCTCCCATTAGTTTCGACGTATCCTTCCAAGAAATTTTCTCAACCTGGTGTTCAGGTGGCACTCTGGTTTTAGTTTCTCAAGAAGTCAGGCGCGATCCCTGGGCTTTGATGCAATTCCTGGCTCAGAGCAAGGTCAATAGGTTATTTCTACCTTTTGTAGCCTTGCAGCAGTTGGCAGCAGTTGCTCCTCAATGCCAAACTCTGCCCGAACTGTGCGAGATTGTGACAGCAGGCGAACAGTTGCAGGTGACTCCAGATCTAGTTGAGTTAATGAACCGACTCCCCAACTGCAGACTGCAAAATCAATACGGACCCTCAGAAAGCCATGTCGTTTCCGCTTACACTTTACAAGGCGCTGCCGCAAGTTGGCCGTCACTTCCCCCTATCGGTCGTCCCATTGCTAACAGTCAACTCTACATCCTCAGCCGCGACCTACAACCAGTTCCGATATGTGTTCCCGGAGAACTATATATCGGTGGAGTTGCTGTAGCAAATGGCTATCTCAACCGTCCGGAACTGACTGCGGAAAAATTCATACCCGATCCGTTTAGCGACCAACGAGAAAGCCGACTCTATAAAACTGGTGACATGGCTCGCTATCTCCCTGATGGCAACATTGAATTTATTGGTCGCATTGATAACCAAGTCAAAATCCGGGGTTTCCGCATCGAAATCGGAGAAATCGAAGCCACCCTCAGTCAACATCCCACCGTCAAAGAAACGGTAGTAGTGGCAAGGGAAGACAACCTTGGTAATAAACGTCTGGTAGCATACATAGTGCCCGAAACCGAAACCACTACCACCTCAAAAGAGGTATCAGACAGTCAACTCAGTTCTGAAATAGCTCCACAGATTTTACCGCAACTCAAACAACATCTAAAGGAAAAATTGGCAGAGTATATGGTGCCCTCAGCTTTTGTGGTTTTGCCACAACTGCCATTAACGCCCACCGGGAAGGTCAACCGTCGAGCGTTGCCTGCACCTGATGTTTCTAGTAGGGACGTTGCATGTAACGTCCCTGCAGGAAGTGATAATTTTGTTGCCCCGCGCGATCTCATCGAACAACAACTCGCAGAAATTTGGTCAGAAATTCTCCAGATTAAACCAGTGGGAGTTAAAGATAATTTCTTTGAGTTGGGCGGGCATTCTTTATTAGCTGTTAATTTAATGGCGAAAATTCAGCAGCGCTTTGGCAAACAATTACCTTTATCAACTCTTTTTACCAGTCGCACTGTAGAAGATTTAGCCAATCTAGTGCGGCAGGAAAAGAAAGGTAGTTATTCTTCTCTAGTTCCGCTTCAAACTCAGGGTAATAAGCCACCATTTTTCTGTGTACATCCAGCAGGTGGTCATGTGTTTTATTATCTAGATTTATCACGTTATTTAGGGAATAATCAACCTTTTTATGGTTTACAAGCACAAGGGTTTAATCAAGGAGAAAAAGTCTTCACGAAAGTCGAAGATATGGCTCAGTTTTATGTCAAAACTATTCAAGAATTTCAGCCTGAAGGACCTTATCAAATTGGGGGTTGGTCTTTTGGAGGAGTTGTTGCTTTTGAAATGGCCCAGCAGTTACTTCAGCAGGGGCAAGAAGTTAGTTTGTTGGCTCTATTAGACCCTTGGGTTCCCATTTTACTAGACCCCAATAAGAAGATTGATAATTTGTACATGAGAGGTGTGTTAAGTCGTTATTTTGGGGGGATGTTTGGCAGAACTAATTTAGTTAGTGAGGAGGAATTAATCGGCTTTAGTACAGAGGAGCAAATAGAGTATATTATTGATAAAGCAGAAAAATTAGAGTTATTCCCACAGGAAGCAACTCGCGAACAGAATCGACGCTTTGTCGATGTAATTATAGGTACTTTGAAGGCAACTTATACTTATAAACGCCGGCCTTATACCGGGAAAGTAACAGTTTTTCGGGCACAAGAAAAGCACCCTCATGGGATTGACCCTCAGTTAGTTTGGGTAGAAATGTATGCGATTTTAGACGTGGCTGAGATCGAGATAGTTATGGTTCCTGGAAATCATTTTACATTCATACAAGAGCCAAATATCCAGGTATTAGCGGAACGTTTGAGTGAGAGTTTACAGTAGGGAGTAATCAGGAGATTAATATGTTAAGAAGTGCCTCGGAATCTCAGAAGAAAATTTACCGAATGATCTGCGGGTATTGGCAAAGTCAGTGCGTTTATGTGGCCTCAAGTTTAGGCATCCCAAACTTGTTGCACGAGGGGCCTCAAACTGTTGATACAATAGCAGAAAAAACGGGAACAAAAGTAGAAAAGCTTTATGTTGTGCTGCGGGCTTTATCTCATTTAGGCGTGTTTGTTGAAAAACCAAGGCGTGTTTTTGCCCCTACAGAATTATCAGAACTTCTGATGACTGATGGTTCGCCATCTATCGGTCACTTTTTAATGCACATTACAGAACCTAATATGTGGGATGCTTGGAGGGAATTGGAAAACAGTTTAAAAACTGGAGAAGTTCCTTTTGAGTTGGCTAAAGGTCAGGATTTTTACAGTTCCTATATGACAGAAAATCCTGAGAGTAAAAACCTCTTCAACAAGGCCATGAGTTTTTTAACTTATGAAGCTGTCGAATCCTTGTTTGAAGTTTATGATTTTGGCCGTTTTAAGACAGTGATGGATGTGGGAGGAAATCAGGGTACGTTAATTGCAAATATTGTCAGACGATTCGGCTGTAAAGGAATTTTGTTTGACTTACCCCATGAAGTAGAAACAGCTCACACTAATCTTTTAGAATCCGGAGTTTATGAGGCAGTGCGAGTTGTTGGTGGGAATGCTTTGGAGTCGCTGCCAAAGGGTGCGGATGCGATCGTAATGAAGTATTTTCTATCGGTGTTTAGTAAAGAGGATTCAATCAAGGTACTGACTAACTGTCGGGAAGCTCTCCCACCAGATGGTAAAGTCATACTTCTACAAACTCTAGTTCCAGGTCTTGGTGCTCCTGTAGAATATCCGGATGGAACTATACCTGCTTTGGCTGCAGTTCAGATGATGATTACAAATCCAGGAGGTTACTGGCGCACGGAACAAGAATATAAGGATTTGTTTGAAGCTAGTGGTTTTCAACTAGAACAAGTCGTTCATACTGGCACGAGTCTGACAGTTATGGAGTTTAGCCCCCGTTAGACAATAAGCACTACCCTGGGACCACTCTCCTGTCCGGGGTAGGGGCTGAGATTGCTTCGCGATTCTGATGCTTGGCCGATCGTTTTTCATGTCGGGGAGCGTTTGATGTCGGCAACAGCCGAAAAGGCAACGCTATCGCTAGGGTTGACTTTTGAATTTTGAATGCCTGACTTAAGGGAACCAGTTCGCATATAATGACTGCGATTATCAATGTAATTTACTCCCATTCCAATTTAAACCTCGCTCGTATAACTCTGCAGCTATGTTGAACTCTAAACTGAAATTATCACTGCTACATTCCCTCTCATCATTACCGATAGACTCCTTAGCTGCATTAATGGGCGGCATAGTCTGTATGTCTTTCTCACCAATTTTCATCCGTTTAAGCGAACGTGAAATCGGTCCAAATGCTACAATATTTAATCGGTTCTGGATTGCTGCTGTTGCTTTTGGGTTACTGAGTACATTCTTGAGTATGCACCACCGAGAAAAAGACACCCAACCCGCTCAACAAAAACCCGACCTAGCAGAGACGTCGCCAGCAACATCCCCACTACTGACGTTGCCTACAACGTCTCTACTGCTGATAGCAGATGGGATTCTTCTATCATTGGGTTTGATATGTTGGGCTTGGTCTTTAACTCAGACGAGCATTTCCAATGCTAGCCTCATGCATAATCTGGTTCCTATATTTACTGTCTTAGGAGGGTGGCTAGCTTTGGGTCAAACCTTTGACCGTCGATTTCTGCTTGGTATGTTGGTTGCGATCGCCGGAGCAATTTTGCTAGAATTGAATGACCTTGCAATTTTGTATAGGGGTTTTGTGCCCAAATCACTACTAGGAGATTTGGCAGCTTTACTCTCAGCAGTATTTTTTGGCGTCCACCCACTAATCGTTGAAAAACTCCGCACTAACTTAAGCCCAGTCACGATTATGACTTGGTCTTCGATAACGAGTGCTCTCTTGCTATTGCCTCTAGCTCTGATTGCCGAAGAACAACTTTTTCCGAGTTCGGTAAATGGGTGGTTTTCAGTCCTAGCCCTAGCTCTGTTTGGTCAAATGCTTGGTGTAGGACTTTGGGCTTATTGCCTCAAAAAGTTATCGGCTGGGTTTGCTAGCCTGGTCGCCTTGTTTATTCCTGCTCTCAGTGCTGTCGAAGGTAAGGCCATTTTCTCAGAAGAACTTAGCTTTTTGACTACGGTAAGTTTCTTTGTCATTTTATTCGGAACGTATTTGGCTATCTCTAGCACATCTGCTATCAAGCCAGGAGTTGAGTCTTCTAATTAAGAGAGTTTAACAACCATGTCGCAAACCCTACCATTAGATCTAGCTTCATCCTCATTCCCAACTTTAGCCACAATGCCAATGTTGCAAGTATTACACCTAGCTGGTTCCCGTGTCTCCAACTTCTACTACAACCTGTCAATGATATACGCAAAGGAAGTAGTGCAACCAGTTGGTGTCAGCAGCTATTACGCAGTCGTAAATCCTGACGGTCTTTGGCAGTTAGGAACATCTTTAGACTCGATGTCAGAGAAGATGTCAGTCCAGGATATGATTTCTCGGCTGCCTCAGATTGATGTAGTCGTTCCGCATATGTTCTGTTTCCCTGGCATGACGAGTTTCCGGGCGTTATTCGAGGATATTCTTGGCTTGCCAGTCGTGGGGTCGCCATCCCACTGTACAGCACTGGCAACCAACAAAGCCCAGACACGAAGCGTTGTGTCTGCATCTGGTGTTCGCGTTGCTAAGGCACAGCAACTGCGCCGGGGAGATCCCTTAACGATGCAGCCTCCGTTTATCGTCAAACCGAACTCGGAAGACAACTCTTTAGGGGTGACCTTGGTTTGGAATGAAACTCAGATAGCGGAAGCATTGCGAGTCGGCTTTGAACTTGACGATACCTTGTTAGTTGAGGATTATATCCCGGGAAGGGAGTTGCGCGTGGGTGTAGTCGAGCGTGGGGGTAAGTTGTGCGTATTGCCGACGACGATAGAATATTTAGTCACCGAGGAACACCCGATTAGAACTGTGAGCGAGAAACTGGAACTCCAATCGGACGGAATGCCAGGAAAGCAAACTGAGAAACCCGCAGTAAAGCCGATGTGTCCAGCTAATGTCACGCCAGAGCTATTCGAGAAACTTGCGGATGCTGCAAAGCAGGCTCATATTGCTTTGGGCTGTCGCGATTACTCCCTGTACGACTTCCGCGTCCATGCAGAAACCAATGAGCCGTATCTGCTTGAGGCGGGCTTGTTTTGGTCTTTCGGCAAGATTAGTATGATTTCGCGAATGCTTCTGGCTGGTGGGGAATGTTTGGAGGATGTAGCTTTGGAGTTGTGGAGTGCAGCAGCAGGGCGGACTCGTGTAGCTTGTGGGTCGTTGTTTAAGTATGAAGGCCGCACTCGAAAAGCTGAATCCCTTTGAATAACTTAAGCAATATATGTCACCAAGCAACAGCACTTCTAAAACTGAATCTGCCCTAAATTTTCCCCCCCTGGGTATCATCGGTTGCGGCAATATTGGAGGGCGACAAGCTGCTAATTTTCTAGCCCACGGCTACTCGGTCTATGTCTACGACATCAATCCAGAGCGGATGGAGCCGTTGCAGTCTCTAGGTGCCTGCATTACCCATAGTTGTGCCGAAATTGCAACCTGTTCAGAGGTAATCTTTACCGCCTTACCTACTCCAGCAGACGTTATAACAGCCGTGCTGGAGGGCGAACAGAACCTCAGTCAAGGATTGCGACCTGGCAGTGTCTATGTAGACATTACCACCAACTCTCCGGAAACAGTTCTCAGACTTCATAAAGCCATGGATCAATTGGGGGTTGAGATGTTAGATGCCCCTTTTAATGATTGCCCTGTAGGTGCTCAAAGCCAGGGAGGCATGGGTCTAGCTGTTATGGCTAGTGGCTCAAGGGGAACCTTCGAGCGAGTTCAGCCCATCCTCGAACTAATGGCCGATCGTGTTCTCTACTGTGGAGAGATTGGCTGCGGAACTCAATGCAAACTTATCCACAATGCTGTGAATGCGATCGCAGTCCAAGCCGTGAGTGAAGGTATTACCTTGGGTTTAGCCCAGGGAATACCGCTACAAACCATTTGGGATGCCCTGCGTTTCGGAGCGTTTGGTCAGAACGCTGGAGACATTCACGGTTTGCCCCACTATTGGTTCTCACGACGCTGTGATGACCTCTCTCAACACCCTGCCTTTACTGCCAAACTACTGCATAAAGATTTGCGGCTCGCTCTGGCTATGGCTAGTCAGCGCAATATCTCCGTTCCCCACTTAAGCTTGACAGTCAAAGACTATGAAGAAGCCGAGCAACGGGGCTGGTCTGACTATGCGACCACAAAAGTCCGCTGTCTGCAAGAGGAGCGAGCTGGAGTCATCGCGAAAGCCACTCTATCCGCAATCTCCAGTTCCACCCAACGGCAACCCCAGTCTGCACCCACACGGAAAGAAGATTCTCCTATAGGGAAAGGTAGATTCTCTCTATTTACTGTGCTGCTTCTAGTGCTAGCCAGCAACCTTTTTCTAGTAGGATTGATTGCACTGGCTGTTCGGCAGCCATAATTTATTCTAACTCATTGGATTAACGCTGGAATGATCAGTGGAGCTAGAGGTCGGAGCAGAAATGCCGAAAAGACTGGCCAATATTAATCGTAACCATCGGGGCCAGATGATTCTGGGAGGCCAGACTCTCTATGTATTGGAAGTTCAACCTGCAGCTTGTGCAGCTTTGGGCTTGTCCCAACAGTCATTGACGATTTTAACCAAACCGGCAGCCCCACCAGCTCGGGCGTGCTGCTCCCACTGGCCCATTGGTGTCAACTTAGGTTGAACTGGGCGGTGGAAATTTAAGAATGAACCGCCATAGACGCGCCAGCGGATCGCCCGCAGGGTAGACGCCAAGGACGCCAAGAAGGAAGAAGAAAGAG
>CAZJNL010000119.1:0-9346 GCA_964546515.1 uncultured Oscillatoria sp. | reverse complement strand
AAGTTGGCTGTGCCATTGGCTTTAATTGTGCCGTCAATGTTGGATATGGAACCCCCTGTCACCCGGGTGATGATGTTCTGAATATCTAGGGAATTGTTGAAGTGGGCGGTGTTGCCGGTGGGGAGAGAAAATTCCCGGAAGCTGTGGAAGAGATTGCCCCCGGCAGAAGTGCCGCCGGTGATTGTGAGCGTATTTCCTTGTGGTGTTACAATAGAGTTCCCCGGCATTGTAGCGTCCGGCACAATTTGTGCGGACAAGGGACAGCTAGTAGCTAGGCACGATATTGCCAGACTGCCGAATATCCAGAAGTTGCGAATACCCTGTTTCATTGCTGTTTTTGGATTGTGCTGTCGCCTGCGGGGTGGGGGTTGCCGGTGAGTTCTCCACCTTAAACGCCTCACTGTACTTCGCCGCCTGCCAATTTTGGCAATTATACCCGATCTGTGTGAGTGGGGGCGGGTTTACGAACATGCAGCAGATGTTGTAGAAAGGGGGTGAACCCGCCCCTACGGTTTGCATACTGTTGGCAATCTGCAATCAACCGTAGCGTTCCCCCCGGGAACGCACCCCCAGAGTTGGCAATAGCGGTTTACATACTGTTGGCAATCTGCAATCGCACCCGAGGGGTGTCGGGGGTGCGTCAGCTTTTGGGATGTTCCGGGACTTATAGTCTAACAGGGCTGACGCACCCTACAAGTGGAATTTGATGGGGAGGGGTTGACAAAAAAAAGAAATTGTGGTAAGGGAAGGCTACCGGCTAGGCGGGCAGGGAGCGGGCGGCTGCCAAGAGGTTGGAAACTCGGCGGGGGGGTTGGCGGTGAGGGTGACGGTGCCGGTGGGGCTGATAACCCAGCCTCTGGCTTCCACCAGTTGGGGTTGGGAGGCGGGATTGGAGGATTTGGGGACGGGTTGCGGCGGGGAAGATCGGTTGGGAAAGGGAGGAGAACCCAAATCGAGGAACACGGTGCTGCCTGTGAGGGGGTCGCTGGGGCTGGGGGGGATGCCGCCTCTGCCGGTGACGGTGAAGCTGCTGTTGCGGTAAGCGGCGCAGCCGGTGTCTATTAAGCGGGTGGCATCAAGGAGTTCTGAGTGCCCTTGGACTAGCCCAAAGGCGGGGTGAATGTCAGGGGTGTTGATTCGCACGACGCCGCTGAAGGAAGCGCCGAGATCGGAACTGGCTGTGATGTCAGAGGTGGCGTCTGACTGCTGCTGGCGGTATTCGGTGCCGAAGATACCTTTGGCGCTGACGGTGACTTGCCCTCCGGAGCCTTTTTGGGCGTTGGCGGTGATGTCGCTATTTTCTAAGGCGGTTATGGTGTCTGTGGCGATCGTAATATTACCGCCTGTGGCTGTGCCGGTGGCGTTGGTGGTGATGGCGCTGTTACCGCGCAACTGAATGTCGCCGGAGGTGAGGGTGATGTTACCGCGATTGCCGGCGGCGGTTTGGGCGCTGAGTGTTCCCTGGTTGAACAGCCGCACTGAAGGGGCTGCAATCTCCAGGTTGCCGGCTTTGCCACCGGCAAAACTGTCTACGGCGATGCGAGCTCCGTCGCCTACAGCCAGCCTTGGTGTGACAATTTTGATGTCGCCGGCATTTCCGCTCCCTTGAGAGTTAGTTCGTATGAGGCTGGGAAATCTGGGGTCGGCTGACGTTCCTGTTACGGTAACAGAATCAGCGGCTGTCAAATGAACAGTTCCGCTCCGCCCGGAGCCAAAGGTGCTGGCTGAGACTCTCGCTCCCTCCCTGACTGTCATCCGGGCGGTGTTAATCATTATGTCTCCCGCATTTGCCGGACTGATAGTAGTAGTAGTTAAGCTTGTGTTAAGGGGGATGCCCAGGATATAAAAGATGTCACCCCCGATCAGTTCTACTGACTCGGTGGCGTTTACAGTTAAAGTGCCGCTGGCTCCCGCGCCTGCGGCGCTCGTCAGGGCTACGGCTGAATTCTGCAGTCTCAAGTTGCGCGTGTCAATGGTCAGGTTGCCAGCGACTCCAGTGCTTTCAGGTCTGTTGCCGGTAATCAAGCCGGAGCTGGACAATTGTACTGAATCTTTGGCGTTTACTGTTAAAGCTCCACCCATGCCTGTGCCGGTGGTGGATGTGACGGCGAAGGCTCCATTTTGGGCTGTGAATCTGGAGGTGTTAATGGTGATGTTACCCGCATCTCCCGCACCGAAGCTCATGGCATACAATCCGTTGCGCAAGTTAGAAAGACCTGTTGTGAAATCGGTAAGTTGGGCAAAACCCTCGACAAATCTTCCCGTGCCGGTGAGATCTACGGAATCAGCAGCGTTTACTGTCAAGTCGCCGGCATGTGCAGCGCCTGTGGTGCTCGTGGATATCAGTCCTCCGCGCAGGATTAACCTGCCAGTTTCAATGGTGATATTGCCACCGGCACCGGGAGCGGCTGACTGAACTGAAGTGGAGATGGTGCTGGGAGTTTTGCCGTCTGGGGAGGTGCCGGTAACTTGTACAGAATCCCTAGCTTTTACTGTCAGGCTGCCTGCGAAACCGGCACCGGCACTGCCTGCGGATATCAGCGCTCCATCCCGCACGATCAACCGCCCGGTTTCAACGGTCAAATTGCCGGCATTTCCTGCGGAACCCTGAACCGCTTGAGTTTGCAGGGTGCTCCTCCCACTCTCCCCAAGCGCACCGCTCAATTCTACCGATTCAGACGCCCGCACTGTCAGGGAACCCCCACTGCCTTTTCCCCATGTTGAAGCGGATATTAACGCGCCGTCTTGCAGGATTAACCGGCCTGTTTCTATGGTAAGGCTGCCGGCACTGCCGGTGGAACTTTCGTTGACTTCGCTCAGCAAGAAATTGGGCAAGCCTTGGGGGCTAATCCCTCTCATTTCTACGGACTCTTTTGCTTTGACTGTCACCGAACCCCCACTGCCTGCGCCAAAGGTTGCTGATGAGATCACTGCTCCATTTTCCATAATTAACCGGCCCGTGTCTATGGTGAGGGTGCCGCCACTGCCGGTGGCTTCTTCTGTGACTTCCGTCAGTAAAGAGCTGGGATAGCCAAAGGCATTCACACCGCTCAATCGCACAGAGTCTGTCGCGTGCAGTGTCAGGGAACCTCCGGATTTTGAGCCGGCTGTTGTTGCCATTATAACACTGCCGTCGCTCAGGGAGATTTGACTGCCGGTTATTTGGATAGTGCCGCCGCTGTCACCGCTGGTATCTAGGGAAGCTGCTGCTGCCAGCTGGATGTTTTGGAAATTCTGTGCGCTAGAATATCCTAAAGTCCAGCCATTGTCTGCTGGAGCCAGCGTCACGGTGCTTCCCGCCCCCACACTTCCCAGTTCAATTCGTCCGCCTTTTGCGGTCAAATTCCCGCCGGCGAGTGTGACGTCACCCCCGACAAGGGCGATGGTTTTACCGGCTACTACTTCAAGTCCGGGTGGGCGATCGTCTTTGAGGGTGGCAAAGGTTTCCGGATCGGATTTGAGATTGTTGCCGGCACCGGCTACTTCTAGGTAGCCCCGATTCTGCCCGAATTGCAAGCCAACCGGCACACTGACTGTCAGCAGGGGAGAGACGCGACATGTCGCGTCTCTACAGGGATTTGTGGCGTCGAAATGGGTGCCGTCCGCAAAGAAGATGCTGTTTGCTGTGCTGGCAAGAAAGGAACCGCCAATGTTGAGTGAGGCGTTGGGGCCAAAAATTATGCCGCTGGGGTTGATGAGAAACAGGTTGGCGGTGCCATTGGCTTTAATTATGCCGTCAATGTTGGATATTGAACCTCCTGTGACTCGGCTGATGATGTTTTGAATATCTAGGTAATTGTTGAAGTGGGCGGTGGTGCCGGTGGGGAGAGAAAATTCCCGGAAGCTGTGGAAGAGGTTGCCCCCGGCACTTGTGCCGCCGGTGATGGTGATGGTGTTGCCTTGTGGCGTGACGGTGGAGTTCACCGGCATGGTGGCGTCGGGAACTATTTGCGCCGAAATCGGGCTGCTAGTAACTAGGCACGATATTGCCAGATTGCTGAATATCCAGATGCGAATACCCTGTTTCATTGCTGTTTTTGTACTGTGCTGTTGAATCGGGGTGGGGGTTGCCGGCTTTCTTGCCAGCAGGTGTTGTCTCAGCTGTACCGACAGCTGATTCTCTTCTCCACTCAACCCGCCCGCCACTAGCTGCAGCCGGCAAGTTTTTCTATCCTACTTTATATCTCTTACTGACGCAATCGGGAGCATCCCCTTTTTGTACTCCCCCCTCACCCCCAACCCCTCTCCCACAAGGGCGAAGGGTGCGGGGGGTGAGGGTGAAAATCTTTGCAAAAAAGGGATGCTCCCACGCAATCCCCTGCAAAAAAGGAAGAAACAAGAAACAAGAATCGTTTTCTTCCCCTCCGAAAGCCCCCCCAGCTCCCCTGCTGCCGGTTTGGCCCGATTTATAAGCCCGTCTTATCTTATTCCACGATTAGATTTAAATATTAAAACTTAAGGTTAAGAATTGTTACCGAAATCGGCGTTAAGTTTTGTGAATATCAGGAAATATTCTCAATTATCGCACGGACTTGCGCTGTTTGAGGCACTTTGATAAAATAATGCCAATTTGGTATTATCAGGGGCACCGTTTGGCAAAAAATGGTTAACAGGTGATAATTTGGCCTTTTTGCAGCCTGAAATGCCCATTCCACCGTACAGTTTTTCTGCCCGGAGGCGAGAGGCGCGATTATTTCGCCAACGGAGGAAATTTGGATTTTCGTTACAGAACTTAAGATCCGCAAGGCGGCAGTTGACAAAGTAAAAATTTTGTGGTAAGCGTGTTATGCCGAGCGGCGACAGGCGAGCAGGCTCTGCGACAAAAAAGCCGCCAGAGAAACAGTATTAAAAAGTAAAAGCGATGGCAGTAACGACGCAGCAATTGATGCAGTGGAAACAGCAAGGGCGCAGGATTGTAGCGCTGACGGCGTGGGATTGGACAATAGCGCAGCTGCTGGACAGTGCCGGTGTGGATGTGATATTGGTGGGGGACTCTCTGGCGATGGTGGCGCTGGGGATGGAGACGACGCTGCCGGTGACGCTCGACGAGATGCTGCACCACGCCTTGGCGGTACGGCGGGGAGTCAAGCAGGCGCTGGTGGTGGTGGACTTGCCGTTTTTGACGTATCAAGAAAGCCCCCAGCAGGCGATGCGCTCAGCGGGGAGGGTGCTCAAGGAAACCGGGGCAATGGCGGTGAAGTTGGAGGGGGGATATCCAGCGATGGCAGAAACGGTGTACCGGCTGGTGCGAGCGGGGATACCGGTGCTGGGGCATGTGGGGCTGACGCCGCAGTCGGTGCACCTGCTGGGATACCGGCAGCAGGGGAAAACAAAAGAAGCCGGTGAGCGGATTTTGGCGGAGGCGGAGGCGCTGCAGGATGCCGGTGCGTTTGCGGTGGTGCTCGAGCACATCCCTGCGGATCTGGCCCGGCGAATTACGCAAAAACTAGCCATTCCCACGATTGGAATTGGCGCGGGACCTGACTGCGACGGTCAGGTGCTGGTTACAGCAGACTTGCTCGGACTCTCGGAGCGCCAGCCGCCTTTTGCTAAGTCTTATGTTAACCTGCGCCAGACGATCGGGCAAGCGGTGCGGGATTTTTGCTCTGAGGTGAGAGAGGGGCAATTTCCGGAGGGGGGGGAGTAGATTAATGCTATTGGCGAATTAATGATGGGTCATACCCTGGGAACGAGTAAACCAGGAAAGGGAGCCAATGTAGGGGCGGGTTCACCCGAAAACTGTGCCACACAGCCCGTGCCGCCGAAAAACCCGCCCCCGCCCCTGACGAATTCGCCAACAGTCTCGGAGCTTTCGGGGATGAGTTAACCCCCGAAAGGGGTGCCGGTGAGGGTGGGAGTGGCCATTTTTAGGGATAAGAATCAAAGCCCCCTACCCCAATCTTCAGGAAGGTTTGCCTATCTGAAACTGCCGGCAGTTCAATTCTTGGAAACCCTTTTTTGCCCCCCGCCCAGATGTGGCGCATTTAATTTACCCTATCTATCTCTACACACTTCTTACCAGGCAGCTTTTGGGAACAATGCCCTGTCGGATCTGCCAGCTTGATGTTTAAAGAAAATTAAAAGCATAACAGCTTGTCCCTAGGGGTGAAGAGAGGAGCCGTTCTGATCCGTCGAGGGCAAAGCGGTATAATCCGTAACAAAAATTTACAATCTACCCCTAGACAGATGCGAAAATTCTGTTTTAAAGTTACTAGCGTCGTTTAAAGGTTGTTTGTCCCACCATTGGCCACAAATAAAACCATTCTCATAAGAAGCGTTGCTGACGAACAGTTGCAGTCCGTTTTGGGCCATGATTCCGGCTAGCGGTTGTCTGCAATACCGAAACAAGTCACGAAGATTTGGGGCTAGGCTTTTATGGCGTAACCAACACCGATCTGTATGAAGATTAAGGTCACGGCTTTTTAGGAAATTAGTCGTGGCGGGCAGTCGTGGCGGGTTGAGTAATAGTGCTTTTTCCAAGCGCGTGCGTTAAAAGAAGGGAGCGACTGCAATAATAGGGGGTGAAGAATTTGGAGACAGCGATAGAAATCTTGAAGCGCGGCTTGTACCCACTGGAAATACCATTTTTATGGGACAGTGTGATTTACTGGATGTACCTGGTGTCGGCGGTGTTCCTGGTGGCGCTTCTCTATATACTGAACTCGGCAAAGTCAGAAAAGAAGACAAACTTCTTACAGTACATTTGGCCGAAAGAAGTGTACCTGCATCCTTCGACCGTTACAGGGTATAAGTATTATTTTGTGTACACGCTGCTCCAAAGCTTTGTCGTATTTCCCGCGATAGTATCTTCAGAATATCTGGCCAATGGGGTGCGCTCCGCACTGACACAGTTAACCGGCACAACCGCGCTATTTGCCGTCACAGAACCGCAATTCTGGCATCATGCTGCGTTTACGGTTTTTATAGCGCTGGGAGTAGATTTTGGGATGTTCTATTTCCACTATCTGGGCCACAAAATTCCCTTTCTGTGGGAATTCCATAAAGTGCACCATTCAGCGGAAGTCCTGACACCACTGACTGTCTACCGCGCCCATCCGGTCGAGCTGTTTTTTGGGGCGACATTCTTTGCTACAATCACCGGCGTGGCAATGGGACTGTGGATGTATCTGTTCGGCAGTCAGATGTCGCTGCTACTGATTCAAGGAGTCAACGTCCTGACGTTTGCATTTTATCTGGCTGGCTATAACTTGCGCCACTCTCATATCTGGTTGGCGTATCCTTCCTGGCTCAGCCATATTTTGATAAGTCCGGCTCAGCACCAGATTCATCACAGTATTGACCCAAAGCACTATGATAAGAATTTTGCTTATATTTTTGCCTTCTGGGACTGGCTTTTCGGGACGCTGTATGTGCCGCACCAGTATGAAAAAATTAGTGTCGGGCTATCAGATGGCGAGAGCGCTCTGTATAATAGTGTGAGCGATATCTTGCTGCAGCCCTTTAGGGCCATTGGCCAGGGCCTGCGCAAAACTGCCAGCGACAATCAGTAAAATCGGTCGTCGGAGCAAAAAATTTTCTGAGGGGGTTAGAATGATTAGGAGATATTCTGTGATAGAATGAATGAGGATGCGCTAGAATGAATGGGGGAGACCTCCGTGAGCATCCCGATTATGTAGGGGCGAAGCATGAGGGCGAATAATCTATCGGTCAAAACCAGCAATTGATAATCCGAATGCTTCGCCCTCACCAGGGGAGTTTGAAAAACCGAATGCTCCCGTTAGGGGAAGGGCGAAGCATGAGCGAATGTAAGCATTTCACTGATTGTAAAGATACTCACGCTCATGCTTCGCCCCTACATCAGATACAGGTGATATTCTGTGATAGAATGAATTGGTCGGTAAGACTGACCGGGTATATGGCCAGATTGAGATCTTCATTGTTGGTTCAGCAGTAGGAAGAGAGGAGAATGTTAATTTCCGATATCAAGGTTTTGGGTGGGGAAGCATCCCTGCAAGAAGGCAGCGTGCATCAATTGTTTGAGGCTCAAGTGAAGCGAACACCGGATGCGGTAGGGGCAGTGTTTGCAGACCGGCAAATCACATATCGGGCGCTTAATAAGCAAGCCAATCAGCTGGCCCATTACTTGCAAAAGTTGGGGGTTGGGCCAGAGGTGATGGTGGGAATTTGCCTGGAGCGCTCTTTAGATATGGTGGTGGGAATATTAGGTATTCTCAAAGCCGGTGGAGCTTATGTACCGCTCGATCCGGCTTACCCAAAAGAACGCCTAGCCTTCATGCTGGCAGACACCCAGCTATCAGTTCTTTTGACTGAGAAGCAATGGATGCAGGCGCTTCCGGAATTTGAGGGAACGGCAGTCTGCCTGGATGAAGAGCGTCAAGAAATTGCGCGAGAGAATCAAGAAAACCCCGCAAGTGGGGTAACACCGCAAAACCTGGCCTACATCATCTATACTTCGGGCTCCACCGGCAAACCTAAAGGGGTGCAGATGCCGCACGCAAGTGTGTGGCATTATATTGAAGAAATCGACAAAGTGTTGCGGGTAAATGACAGCGATGTTTATCTGCACATGGCCTCGTTTTCATTTACAGCTTCAGTGAGACAGCTGATTTTGCCTCTGTCCCGAGGAGCCACTTGTGTCATCGCTACCCGCGAACAAACGAGAACTCCCCTGAGTCTATTTGAGCTCATCCAAAAACAGGGGGTGACGGTTTCGGACGGCGTGCCGTCGGTGTGGCGTTATGGACTCATGGCGCTAGAAAGTTTGGACAAAGGGCACAGCCTCAGCCAATCAAAATTGCGAATGATAGTATTTGGCGGGGAATTGCTGCCCTGTCAATTACTGCAAAAGCTGCGAAGTATATTGAAAAATAAAGTGCGATTTTTCAATATATTAGGCCAGACAGAAAGTATTGGCCACGGGTTTTATGCCGTTCCCGAAGACTTCAGCCAAGAACAGGGGAATGTCCCCGTTGGCGCTTGCCTGGATCGGGCGCAGCAGGTGTATATACTTGACACTAACCTGCAGCCAGTGCGTGAGGGAGAGTTGGGGGAAGTGCACGTTGCCGGTCTAACCTTGGCCCGTGGCTATCTCAACCGGCCTGAAGAAACCGCCGAGAAATTTGTATTAAATCCTTTTAACCCCCAACAGCGACTGTTCAAAACGGGGGATGTTGGCCGGGATTTACCGGATGGAAACCTAGAAATTGTAGGCCGGATAGACTTTCAGGTCAATATCCGGGGAATGCGAGTCGAACTGGGAGAAATAGAGTCAGCTTTGGGACTCCACCCCAGTGTGAGAGAGGCGGCGGTAACAGGGAGAGAGGATGTGCCGGGGGACAAGCGCATCGTCGCCTATATCGTTCCC
>CAZJNL010000118.1:0-9366 GCA_964546515.1 uncultured Oscillatoria sp. | reverse complement strand
CGATGGGGCAGGGGCGGGTTCACCCCAGATGTCTGCTGGTTTCAAAGGATATCTGTAAACCCGCCCTTACTTACAGGTAAGGGTGCAAGGGTGCGGTAAGAGCGCACCAGCACGACCGAGAGGTCGTGGCTAGGTAAACCCCGGTTGGGAGCAAGGTCGAAGGAACGACGGTTGGTCTTTTACCGGTTCCGCCGATCAGTACCGCTAGAGGCGTCTGGTAACAGGCGTCCCAGATAGATAACTGCCTTCAAGGCTGCTCTAAGCCTTTGAAAACAGAACCCGGCTTATGACTTGCTCTCTCCCCTTTTTAATTTTTTAGATGCCTTGTTCAGAGTTTGCTTTTGTCAGATAAAATTTTAAATCTCAAATCTAAAATCTCAACTCTAAAATCGTCAATGACTCTAACTTATCCTCACCGGCAGCAACAGTTACAGAAATTCACACAAAAATTGGGACTCCCAGAGAGGGTGTCGGTGAAGTGGGATCTGCTCGACTTGGCGCTGACTCACCCGACGGTTTCACCGAATGCCAATTACGAGCAGCTGGAGTTCGTTGGAGACGCCGTGGTGCGGCTGGCGGCGGCTGAGTTTTTATTAGAAACTTATCCCAACGTTTCGGTGGGTGAATTTGCGGCGATTCGTTCTGTGCTGGTCAGCGACCGCACTCTGGCTAATATAGCAGAAAGCTATGGCTTGCAGCGCTATTTGCTGGTTTCCGCCAGCGCCGCCGGTGACGCCGCCGGCGGTGAGTCCCGTCTGGCGGACTCTTTGGAAGCCGTGCTGGCGGCTCTTTACCTGAGCACGCACAACCTCGATCTGGTGCGCCCGTGGCTGGACTCTCACTTCCAGCAGCGAGCGGCTGAAATCCGCACCGATCCCGCTCGCCAAAATTACAAAGCCGCTCTCCAGGAATGGACTCAAGCTCGCTACAAGGCTTTGCCGGTGTATCGGGTTGAGGAAACCAAGCTGGTTCACGGTGACGCCCACCGGTTCACCGCTGAAGTCTCCCTCGACGGACGCCTGCTCGGTGAGGGAAAGGGGCGCTCCATTAAAGCCGCTGAACAAGCTGCAGCCCGAGAGGCTTTTTTGTCCTTGTCCCAGGGGGAACCAGAAAATTTCTCCTCCCTCGGCTCTCAAACCCCGCGCCCAGCTTCCAAGAGCCCCAATCCCCGCCGGCTGGTTCCTTCTAAAGGCAGTAGCCCCCGCTCTTAATTGGCAATTGTTAATTTTTTGTTAATTCACTTGCCAAAATTTTTGTTTTTTGCAATCCCCTTGACCTTCACCTCCCACTCATGGTAATCTCTTCTTAATAATGGAGTGGTGGCCAAAATAATATTTGCGGACAGATTCCCACTCTTAAAGAATACCATGCCTAGCTGTCAAGAAATCTAAAAACTTGTGAAATTTTTTGCGGCGCGGGACGGGCCAAATTTCTTAAGAATTGTAACAAAAGGGCGGCGGCGAAAGAAGTGGGAGGGGGGGCTTGCCACAGTCACCGGCTCGTGGTAGGATTGGATAACAATGGATTGTTGGCCAAAATAATATTTTTAGTCAGATTCCCACTCTTAAAGAATACCATGCCTAGCTGTCAAAAAATCTAAAAACTTGTCAAATTTTTTGCGCCCCGGCGTGGGAGGGGCCCAAATCTCTTAAGAATTGTAACAAAAGGGCGGCGGCGAAAGAAGTGGGAGGGGGGGCTTGCCACAGTCACCGGCTCGTGGTAGTCTTAAGTAATAATGGAGGGTTGGCCAAAATAATATTTGCGGACAGATTCCCACTCTTAAAGAATACCATGCCTAGCTGTCAAGGAATCTAAAAAATTGTCAAATTTTTTGCGCCGCCGCCAGAATTGAAAAAGAAAAATTTTGTAAATGTCCAAACAAACCGGCATAGCCGTAGTGGGGGTGGGGCGATGGGGCGTCCACCTAGTGCGGAACTTCCTAGAAAATCCCCAAGCGAGAGTGGTGGCTGTGGTGGATCGCAACCCGGAACGCTTGGCAGCACTCAAACAGCAGTTTGATCCCGATGCCGGTGTGGTTCTGGCTGCAGACTGGGAGCAAGTGCGGCAGATGCCGGCAATTGAAGCAGTGGCAATCGCCACACCGGCATCCACCCACTACCCCCTAATTGCCGACGCCCTCCAGCAAGGCTACCACGTTTTAGCAGAAAAACCCTTAACCCTCGATCCAGCGGAATCCCTGGAACTGTGCCGGCTGGCTGAACAGCAGCACCGGCAGCTAATCGTTGACCACACCTACCTGTTCCACCCAGCCGTCGAGCGAGGCAAGCGGGTTATCCAAGAGGGACACCTGGGAGAATTGCGCTACGGCTATGCAGCACGCACCCACCTCGGGCCGGTGCGCCCCGATGTGGACGCCCTGTGTGACTTAGCCATCCACGACATTTGCATCTTCAACAGCTGGCTCGGAGAGATGCCGGCACAGGTGCAAGCCACCGGCACCATTTGGCTGCAAGGAGATCCGGAGCGCTGGAGCAAAGAAGAACTTTTTCCCCAGGGTTTGTCAGACCTAGTGTGGGTGACGCTGACATATCCCACCGGCTTGCAGGCATTTATCCACCTGTGCTGGTGCAATCCCGACAAACAGCGGCGTTTGGCCATTGCCGGCAGCCAGGGCACCTTAATTTTTGACGAGATGTTAGCTGAGGGTGCCCTCACCCTGCAGCGCGGACACTTGGAACGCAGCGGCGACTGGTTTATCCCAGCCGGTCAAAATCGGGAAGTGTTCAGCTTAGAGCCAGCTGAGCCCTTAGCGCGGGTGTGCCAGCACTTTCTGGATTGCGTGCACAGCAACACCCCCTCGCCGGTTTCCTCTGGCTTGACAGGAGTTGGGCTAGTGCGAATTCTCAGCGCCTTGACCGAATCCATCAACCGGGGAGGGCAGCCGGTGAAAATTGGTTGAAGATTGAATTCTCAATTTATTTAAAATTCAAACTTCAAACTTGCAACTTATCAGAAGACACCGGCAGCAGCTGCAAAACCGGCAAAGATATCTCAACGGTTGTCCCCAAGCCAGCGCCAGCACTGTGCAGGGTAATAGAGCCTTTCATAAGTTCGATTAAATTCCGCGAGATAGCCAGTCCCAAACCCGTCCCCCCGTACTTGCGATCGACCATGACAAACGGTTGAAAAAGTCGGTCCTGCTGGCTAGGGTCAATGCCAATACCCGTATCCCGGATAGAAACAATCGCGTACCGCTCCTGGGCGGATGAGGCCGGTGGTGCTGTAGAGCCGTTTGCCTGACCGTTCGGAGCCGGTTCTATGCGAGTGGAGATAGCAATCGAGCCGGTGTCAGTAAACTTGAGCGCGTTCCCCACCACATTGAGCAGAATCTGCTTGAGCTTAACGGGATCTGCTTCCACCGCAATTGGGGCTTGGCGTTCAGGCAAAATTAACTGCAAGCCCTTGTTTTGAATCTCAGCCGCCTGCAAATCAATGACTTCCTCCAGCACTTTTTGCAGATCCACAGGCTCCAGAACCACCGACAGCGTGCCGGCTTCAATTTTGGCAATGTCGAGCACATCATTGATAATGTCGAGCAAGTGAATCGCAGCGTCATCCGCCCGCTGCAAAAACTCCATTTCCTCTTCCTCGTCATCGCAGCAGTCGTCCCGCACCAGCCGAATGCAGCCAATAATAGCGTTGAGAGGGGTTCTCAGCTCGTGGGAGGTATTGGCCAAAAACTGATTTTTCAATTCGTTGGCTACTTTCGCTTCTTTCCAGGCGGTTTCCAGCTCCTCCGCCCACGCCGTCAGACGCTCTACCATACTGTCTAGCGCCGAGGCCAATTGATTGAACTCCCGAATGCGAAAATTGTGGGGAACTCTGTCGATCGAGCGTCGGGCTTGCACGCGCAGGGCATAGTCTCCCAGCTGTTCCAGCGGACGCGCTATATCGCGAGACAGATAGAGAGTTGCCAGCAGGTTAGCGGCGAGCAAGCCCAGGATCAGCGTTACCAGAACGTGCTGAATTTCTTCCAGCCCAGCCAGAGCGCTGTCCAGACGGGTGACAGCCAAGACAATCCACTTTTGATTCCCATCCGCCGTCACCGGACTGGGGATAGCGGTATACCCAGCCAGCAATTCCCCGCCGCCGTCTTCAAACCCGAACAGGTGAATAAAATACGTGTTGCCGGCAATCGCATTGCCAATAATAGATTTGAGACTTTCTTTGTCTTTCTCCTCAGAAATCTTGCGTCCCACTCGGCTGGCGTTCGGGTGAGCCAGAATTGTTCCATCTTGGGCAATCACCACCGTATAGCCAGACAGAGACCTCCGCTTATCCGTCTCTGGCTGGATAAAGGCGGCTTGAATCCTTAAGGCATAAACGAGTTGACCCGCCAGATCGTAAACCGGCGCACTTAAAACCAGGCTGAGCTGGCTTTCAGCGCCAGCGGGCCCAGCCCCTGTCATCTGAGCCGCCTTCTGGGATGTCTCTCCAGGCCCAAAGGCCGTTATTTTTACAGCCGAGGCGTCTGTAAAGGCGCTCTCGCGCACAGCTGGCCATACAGAAGCAGGTGGCGAATCAAGCCGCTGATTGCCGCAGGAGCTCCACGCAATCTCGCCGGTCTGTAAATTCGCCAGTTGAAGGCACTCAACCCGATCGGGCAATTGTTGCGCCAGCTGCTCTAAAAATTGTTTGGATGCCAAGAGCGACCCTGACTCCAGGACTGCGGTTTGACTCGCACTCAGCAGGCTGGCTTGCAGCCCTTTGATTGAATCTTGAATCTTTTCGCCCTTCCTGACGGCGCTTTCCGACAGGTTTTGGCGGGCCGTTTCCAGCAGGCCAGAACGTGCCTTTCTGTAAGTCACATACTCTCCCAACAGCAAAACCGGCACGCTCACAAGCAGAATCCGCGACAGCAGTATGCGACGGAATGTGGTTTTACCGAGAGCGGCAAAACCCAAACGTTTGAATATACCGGATAGATTAGGCATCCATCCACCACTATTTTATGCGCCTAGGAGTGAAGTGCTACTGCCAACACGGGCTGGCTGGTTCAGAACAGTTCTCAGTTTAGATCACGATTATAAAAGGTGCTGGCGTTTCAGTCTCGTTTCCAGGATTCACTTTCACGGGCGGGCAGGCGAGCGCTGCAGGACGAAAGACCCGCCTCTAAGGCAGCACAGGCATCTTGCCTTTGCTTCTTGTTGCTTCGTGAGGGGAATTTCTCTCCCCCAGATTCACCGCCTGCCCAGTTCAATCAGCGATATCCGTACCACACCAGGGCGGATCGCGTCAATCCCTCTGGGGTATAGTTTACCGGCAGGCAGCCGACCTGCTCCATCCAACCCGATCGTGGGTTTTACGAACCGCCAAGACGCCAAGATGCGCTTCGCGCCGCTGCGAAGCACGCCAAGGGAAGAATAAGAAGAAAGGTTGTTAGGGGTGGCCATCACTATTTGTTTACCGCTACCAAACATTACTGGTATCGTCGCTCCCGCCCGGTGTTATAATAAAAAAATCTATTTTTCACCCCCCTCTGACATCGGTCAAGTCATCCCCCGACCGGCTGACTCTCTTAAAAATACCACAGGCTAAGCTCGAACAAAAAGCCACTTGTAAACTTGAAACTTTAAAAGTTGAAAGGATTCCCCCTAGTTCCAATTACAGGGCCTGGGGAACGCGGCTGCGATTGTCACAACGCCCGGCTTTAAAAATTTTATATTACCTCCTGTAATCAGGTATTTTTGAAAGAAATTTAAACCTAACAGTTTATGCAGATAACCAGTTTATCTCGACCTGAGACGACAGCAGTTTTAGCCATGAGTGCCGATGGCAAAATAGCCGACTCCTCGCGAAAGCAGGTGCTGTTTGGCTCGCCGGCAGATAAAGCGCACCTAGAACAACAGGTAGCAGCAGCGGATGGTATCTTATTCGGCACCGGCACCCTCAAAGGCGGTGGCACAGCAATGAGAGTCACCGCTCCTGAACTGATAAAACAAAGACAGCAGCTGGGAAAACCCTCCCAGCCGGTACAGATTGTTTGCTCCCGAACAGCTGAGATTGACCCGCAATTGCGCTTTTTTCAGCAACCGATACCCCGCTGGCTTCTCACCACAGCTGCGGGTGAGCGCCGCTGGCACCAGCGCCCAGGGTTTGAGCGGATTCTGGTCGTCGAAACGCCGGAAAAAGAGATTGACTTGCCGGCTGCTCTGCAACAGCTTGCCGCCTCTGGTTTGCAACGCCTTGCGGTTTTGGGCGGCGGCGAATTGATAGCATCGTTGCTAAAATATGATTTGATTGATGAATTATGGCTGACGGTTTGCCCTTTGATTATAGGGGGCAGTTCGGCACCCACCCCCACAGACGGTGTCGGCTTTTTAATCGGGTCGGCTCCTCGTCTGGAACTCCTGGAAGTTAAGCCGGTGGGAGGTGAGGTATTTCTGCACTATCGCCTGCAACGCGATCGGGAATGGTGAGCATCCCGCTTCCGGAATTCGCTGTCTTAAATTATACCAAAACCAACGTACAAGACTGCGGATCGCTCAGAGGAGCCTTACCGGCTGAAACGCCACCGGCGCGGCGAGCGCGGTTAATACTGTCCTGCCCCAGATGCGCCCGATTAGATTACCCTAGATAGCGAACATGCCTCCCGTAAACCGTGAACCCTATGGTGGAACAGCTTTCGCCGAGCTATTCGGTAGCCTGGATTAAAAAAATCGCTGAAGTGCCCCAAGCTGAGTGGGATGCCCTGGCTGTGCCGCTGAACACCCCTTTCCTGGAGTGGGAGTGGCTCAACAATATGGAAACCTCCAACAGCGCCACGGCTAAAGCCGGCTGGCTGCCAAATCACTTGACGGTGTGGCGCGACCGGCACCTGATTGCCGCCGCGCCGCTGTATATTAAAGGGCACAGCTACGGCGAATTTGTCTTTGACCACCAGTGGGCAGATTTGGCCTGCAGGCTGGGAATAGAATACTATCCCAAGCTGCTGGGCATGAGCCCGTTTACGCCGGCTGAGGGCTACCGCTTCTTAATCGCGCCCAACGAAGATGAGGATGAGCTGATTGCTTTGATGGTGAGTGCCATTGACAATTTCTGCACGCGCCACAATATCTCTGGCTGCAATTTTCTCTATGTCGATCCAGCCTGGCGACCTAAGCTGGAACGCCACGGCTTCACCTGCTGGCTGCACCACAGCTACATTTGGCAGAATCAGGGCTATCAAACTTTTGATCACTACTTGGCTGTCTTCAACGCCAACCAGCGCCGCAACATCAAGCGGGAGCGCAAAGCTGTGGCCACCGCTGGCATCCGACTCCAGACGCTCACCGGCGACGAGATTCCCACACCCCTCTTCTCCGGCATGTACACCTTCTACGAGAATACCTGCGACAAGTTTGGCTGGTGGGGGAGCAAGTACCTGACTAAACGGTTTTTCGACCAGCTCTTCCATTACCGGCACCGGGTTGTGTTTGTGGCTGCTTACAGCGAGCGGGATGACCGGCAGCCGGTGGGCATGTCCTTCTGCATCCACAAGGGGGACTTGCTCTACGGGCGCTACTGGGGAAGCTACCAGGATATTGACTGTCTGCACTTTGACGCCTGCTACTACACCCCCATTGAGTGGGGGATCTCTCACGGCATCCAGACTTTCGATCCCGGTGCCGGTGGGCGTCACAAAAAACGTCGCGGCTTCCCAGCCACCCCCAACTACAGCCTGCACCGCTTTTACAATGCCCGTTTGCTCCAAATTCTGCGCTCTTACATTCGTCAAATCAATGAAATGGAGCAGCGGGAAATCGACGCCATTAACCAAGAGTTACCTTTTAGTCAGCGCACTTCATAACTCCTCACTCCCTCCCCGAGTGGGGAACTTCTCTGCTCTCAAGCGCGTCTAGGAATTTTTTTGCTGTAAAAGAACATTGTTTGCCAGCAAACAAATCCAGCTCCCCACAGGCAGTTTCCTCTAAAATTTTAATAAATTTTGGCAGCAATACCGAAAACTGATGCAGATAAATTGCACATAGCACATAATTTTTATTTGGCTCTCGACCCCAACTCATTACAAGCCTTTATGTAAAGTTTTGTTAATCATGCCAAACTGGCAACACAGCTTTGTGGGATTGGTTTTTCATTGAAATAGCTGTGTTCAGTTAGGTCTGCCCGCCCAGTCATATCACTTCCGCAAGCACCGGCACTGTCAATCTTTCTGCAAAGAGCCAGAAGCACCCGTAGACTCTCCTTTGCAGGATGCCGGCATCCTATCATGTCCGGTTGATTGCCCAGGGCTGGTGCGTTCCGCCTCCGAAGTGCCCGCACCATCCCTCGGGGCGTTGATGCGGAACTGGGTAGGGTGCGTTCCGCCCGATCATCCCCACACCATCCCTCGGGTGCCTGCGTTGATGCGGAACGCACCCTGCTGAGTAGATAAAAGTAGACAAATTAAATGTTTTGTAATAGATAGAAAATATTTTTTGGCGCGTCGGGGATCGCAGCTGTGCGCTCTCGCTAGATTTGCGAAGAGTTTGTGACGCACAAGAGTGATTGGTTTTACCGCTCATGCGGGTACACTCTCTGCATATAAGTGAAACACGGAAAACAGCATTTCAGCAGCTAGGAGCGTTTAAAATGTCAACGTTGAGTGGTTCATCTGCTGGAGACTATATCGATCTCTCCAGTAATACCGTGCATCTGCAAGAAGGGGACGATACTGTCATTGGCTCGAAAGGGAATGACAATATCAGCGGTGGCCCGGGAAATGACAGTATCAGTGGCGGTGCTGAGGCAGACCAAATCTCGGGGGATGAAGGAGACGACGATCTCAACGGCGAAGATGGCAGCGACAGCATCAATGGGGGTCAGGGCAACGATTTGGCCCGGGGAGGCAATGATAATGACTGGATTGCTGGCGGTGCCGGTGACGACATCCTGCTGGGCGAAGACGGCGACGACTTCCTCCGTGGCAACCTTGGCAAGGATGTCCTCTCTGGCGGTGCGGGGAATGATACGCTGGAGGGAAACGAAGACGATGACCTGCTCTGTGGCGATGCCGGTGATGACCTTGTGCTGGGCGGCACCGGCAATGACACCGCCGATGGGGGGGAAGGAAGCGACCTGGTGTTTGGCGATGCCGGTGATGACGAGCTAAATGGCGGCACCGGCAGCGACACCCTCAATGGCGGTAGTGGGGCGGACTTTTTGCGGGGAGACCCAGCTAGCGTCCAACAAAACGATCTCGATCTCGGCGGTGACGCCGCCAACCTGGGCGGTGTTTTTAGAGATCTCCTGAATAACGATTTTATTGTGGGCGGTGCCGGTAACGACACGGCGTTTGGCGGCGTTGGCAACGACCAAATCCAGGGCGACGAGGGCGATGACTACCTCAATGGCAACCAGGGAGAC
>CAZJNL010000117.1:0-9403 GCA_964546515.1 uncultured Oscillatoria sp. | reverse complement strand
AACCCCCAACACTGATGCGCTCAACCGTGTGGCGCATCAAAAGCTTGCCGCCGTACTTTTCCAGAGCTTCCACCAAGCAGTCGCTGAGCACCTGCATGCTGCCGGTCAGGTGAAACAGCCCCTGCGGTTCTTGAGAAACCCCCAGCGCCGTCGCCGCATACAGCAGCGCCGTTTCTTCCGCATCCACTTGGGAGTACAGCTTCAGCTGCAAATCCAGAAACGCTCTCAGGCGCAGATTGTCCCCCAACCCGCACAAGCGCAAGGCATCCCCCACCGTCATCAGAGTGTAGGGCGCAGTAATCAGCGTGTCGGGACGAACCGCCTTAGTTAATTGCCACAAGTCCCAGAGATTGCGCGGCGGCAAAACGGGGTCGCGAGATTGAAACGCCCAGCTGGCGCGGAACAGAGTCGCAAACAGCTGCCACAGCCTTTCGCTGCCTGGAAACTGCCGGTTGCGCTCAGCTTTCCACTTTTCGGGATCGCGCCTGACGTTTATCGGTTCAGTTTCTCCAGGCAAATACACCGCACAGGCGGGATCGCAGGGGGTTGCCGGTGGGGGTGCAACTTCTAATTCTGAGAAAATGCGGTGGTGAATGCCACCCGGTTCCAAACCGGCAACCTGAGTCGCGCCGACATCAAAGGTAAATCCAAAGCGCTTGAAGGTGGAAGCGCATCCGCCAGGCACCAAAGCTTGGTCTAAGACTAGCACCTGGTAGCCCCGCTTGGCCAGCAGCGCACCGGCTGTCAAGCCACCAATTCCAGCGCCAATGACGACCGCCCGCTGCTGTTTACTTTTGCCCATAGCACCGCTTGGCATCGCTCGATTTTTTACATTTCGTAATATACTTTATAATAATTTCACAGCAGGAGCGGTAGCACGGCGACTAACTTTGTCGGCGCGTGATTACAGGCGTGGCGTGCCGGTGGGGAATACTGATATGGTCGCACCTAGTTAGTAGAACTCCTGTTACAAGCCCCCTCCCCGCTTTTGGGACATCACCAGACAGATGTCCTGCGGCGAGAAGGCCATCGCGCAGCGGTGGGACAGGCGGGACGCCTGGACTGCGGCGAGTCGAAGGCCATTGCTCCGGCGTTCGCCGGAGCACACCACGGGGAAAGGGGTTTGCACACTGCGGCCAGCAATCACACTTCCGTTGCTGGGGGTGGAAGCAGTGTTGCTGTAGAACCACTCACTTTGACCCCTATCCATCCCGACGCCTACCTGCGGTGTGGCGCGGATATTCCGGGATTAGCTAATTTAAAACACTTCATGACTTCAACCCTACTCAAGTCTTCTGTTGTTCCTCGTCTCAACTCTCCCACACTTCATCTGCTGCCAAACGGGCTAACAATTATAGCAGAACAGCTACCTGTTGAAGCGGTTAACCTGAGCTTGTGGGTGAGAGTTGGTTCTGCTGTGGAGTCAGACGCCATCAACGGCATGGCTCACTTTTTGGAACACATGGTTTTTAAGGGCACCAAGAAACTGCAAAGCGGTGAATTTGAGCGCCGGATTGAGGAGCGGGGCGCAGTGACTAACGCCGCGACAAGCCAAGACTACACCCAGTTTTACATTACGGCGGCTCCCCAGCATTTTGCCGAGCTAGCACCGCTGCAAATGGATGTGGTGCTCAATCCTACCATCCCGGATGAGGCATTTGAGCGAGAGCGATTGGTAGTTATCGAAGAAATTCGCCGCTCTCAAGACAATCCCCGCCGGCGCACTTATGCCTTTGCGATGGAGACGGCGTTTGACGAGCTGCCCTACAGGCGACCCGTACTCGGGCCCGCTGCAGTTATCGAACAGCTGACGCCCCAGCAGATGCGCAATTTCCACGCCACTTGGTATCAACCCTCGGCGATGACTGCGGTGGCGGTGGGAAATCTGCCGGTGGAGAGATTAATTGAGATTGTGGCAGAGGGATTTGCAGAAGCGACTGGCACTAAGAAGTCAGCTGCGCTTTTCGCAAGCGAGTCAGAATTCACTCACCCACAATCGGGAATCCTTCATCTAACCCCTGAAGCGCCTTTCAGCGAAATTGTGCGTCGGGAGGAAGTGGATGAAAGCTTGCAGCAGGCGCGGTTGGTGATGCTTTGGCGGGTGCCCGGGATGACGCAACTGCACCAAACCTACGCCCTGGATATTTTGGCCTCGATTCTGGGACACGGGCGGACGTCGCGGCTGGTTCAGGATCTGCGAGAAGAGCGGGGATTGGTGACGCACATTTCTGCCAGCAATATGACTTACCGGCAGCAGGGGACGTTCTATATTTCGGCGCAGCTGCCGGTGGAAAATTTGCCGGCGGTGGAAGCGGCGATCGCGCAACACATCCGCACCCTGCAAACGGAACCGGTGACTGGGGCAGAAATTGCCCGCGTCCGCACTCAGGTGGCGAACCGGTTTGTGTTTGGCAACGAGACGCCTTCTGAGCGGGCCGGTTTATATGGATATTACCACTCAATGGCAGGAGACTTGGCACCGGCGCTCAACTATCCCGCCCGCATTCAAGCCCTCGACGCTACCGATCTCCAGTTGGCGGCTCAAAAGTATCTCTCGCCAGAAGCCTATTGCGCTGTGGTGCTGCGACCGGCTTTTTAAGATGCCGGTAGCGGCTTTCCAAGTAGTGACAGCCAGCCCTAACAACTTTCTTCTTATATCTAGTCCGGTAGCATCTCTTTTGTTTCTTACAGTGATGCAAAAAACCTGCAATCTTTGTCCAGAGTTCCTAAGGGCAGCAAAAGGTAGGGTGCGTTCCCCGTCATAGAGTATTCTATAGCGGTTAGAATTGAGGAGTGAAAATTATTTGTTTAATAAACCGCCCCCGTGAAGGCTCGCCAAGGAAAGAAAAGAGAGAGGATTTCACAAATCATTTAGAACTGCTATATAAAAGTCGTCTTTTGAGAGGGGAACGCACCCTACTTAATTAGGTGGGGTGCGTTCCCGATCTTAGAGCTGTCTGTGGAAGTCGGCCTTTGAGAGGGGAACGCACCCTGCGGCTGGCACTAAGGCACTGGCCAAATCTTGATGGTGCCGTCATTGCCGGCACTGGCAAGGGTCTGGCCATCGGGACTGAAGGCGACCGCAAACACGCTTTTTTTGTGACCTGAGAGGGTGCGCCGCAGTCTGCCGTTTTTGAGATCCCACAGCTTGACGGTGGTGTCATCACTGCCACTGGCCAAAAACTGGCCTTTGGGGCTGATCGCGATGGAATTAACGGGGAAGTCATGACCGCTGAGGGTGCTCAGCAGTCTGCCGGTGCTGGCATCCCAGAGTTTGACCGTTCTGTCAAAACTGCCAGTGGCAATCGTCTGGCCATCGGGGCTGAAGGCAACGGCACTCACCCAGTCTGTATGGCCGGTGAGGGTGTTTTTGAGTTTGCCACTTGTCACATCCCACAGCTTGACAGTCTTGTCGATACTGCCACTGACAAGGGTTTTGCCATCCGGACTGAAGGCGACGGCGTTGACGCCATCAGCATGTCCGGAGAAAGTGCGGATGTAGGTGCCTTTCTTGACATTCCAGAGGATGACGGTATTGTCCCAACTGCCGGTGGCTAGGGTCTGGCCATCGGGACTAATGGCCACAGACTCAACCGAATCTGTATGGACGTACAGGGTGTAGCGCAGCAAGCCGGTCTTGAGATTCCACAGGTTGACGGTTTTGTCTTTGCTGCCGCTGGCGATGGTTTCCCCATCCGGGCTGATCGCAAGGGAAGTAATATCCCCTAAATGAACCGCGAAGGTGTAGCGCAAGCTGCCGGCGCTGGGATTCCACAGCTTCACCGTGTCCTCAATACTGCCACTGGCCAAAACTCTGCCATCTGGGCTGAAGGCGAGGGCAAAAATTGCGTAGGCGCTGTCTCCAAAGCTGAGCAGCGGTTGAATATTTTGCGCGAGCTTTTGGGTGGCGTTTTGCAGCGTTGCGGGTGCCGGTGCTGATTTGACTAGGGGTGCGGTGACGGTGAGTGCTGTCGCGATCGCTAAGACGGGGGCAGTTTTCCAGGACGAAAGCTTTAGGGTCATGGGTTGGTTATAGCGGTTCTCGTTCGGATAAAATATAACGAGCGTGTCATGACATGGTACGATAGAAAATTCACACTTTACTTTTCACCGGCAGCCAGCTGCCAAATCTTAATCGTCCGGTCGCCACTGGCACTGGCAAGAGTCTTGCCGTCGGGGCTGATAGCAACAGCATAAACCGGCAGGGAATGCCCGGAAAGAGTGGCGGTCAATTTGCCGGAAAGTAATTCCCAAATCTTGACAGTATTGCGATTAGTGCCACCGGCAAGCATCTTGCCATCCGGACTGATAGCGACAGAATAAACCCAGTCCCCGCCTGAATCAATGGTGCTTTTCAGTGCGCCGGTGCCGGGATTCCAAAGCTGGATTGTGTCAAAGTTAGATAAACTGCTGCTGGCGAGGGTTTGGCCATCGGGGCTAAAAGCGACAGACCTCACCCAATCTGAATGTCCGCTGAGCGTCCGATTCAGGAGGCTTGCTTGCAGATTCCAGACTTTGACATCTCCGTTGCGACTCCCACTGGCGACGAGTTTGCCATCCGGGCTAAAAGCGACGGCAACAACCAAATCTGAATGCCCGGAGAGAGTGCGGATGGCGCTGCGGGTGGCTAAATCCCATATCTTGACAGTCTTGTCCCAGCTGCCACTGGCAAGAGTCTTGCCATCCGGGCTAAAGGCCACGGCGATCGCATTGCTGGTATGGCCGGATAGGGTGTCCGTCACTTGGCCGGTCGCCAAATCCCATATCTTGACAGTTCGGTCGTCACTGCCACTGGCGAGGGTTTTACCATCCGGGCTAATAGCGATACCATAAATCCATCTGTCCGATCGCAGAGTGCTTTTCAACTCGCCGGTGTTCAGATCCCAGACTTTGATGGTTTTATCATCGCTGCCACTGATCAGGGTTTTGCCATCCGGGGTAATAACTAGAGACTTGACGTTATCTGAATGCCCGGAGAGGGTGCGCAGTAACTGGGGATTTTTCTGGGACTGGGCGATTAAATGGCCGGTTCTGGGAAGGGCGGAAGTTGAGGTGGGTGAGTTAATGGCGGTGACTGTCGCCGCTGCTGCGATGAATAACGCTGATAGCGCTTTCCGAGTGACTAGCTTTGGGAGCATATCGATTTTAGATTTTAGATTTTAGATTTTAGAAAAAGGTGAGGCGAGGAAAATTTACCACAAAATATCCCCGACTATCAAGCAGGGGCGGGGCCGACTTTATTAACACTCTTCGCGCTCGGCAAGTAGGGGCGGATTTCCCCGAAATCTCAAGCTGGTTTGTTGTAGCTGGCTCGGCTCACCCGAATTCTCTGCTGGGAGCAAAGATTATCTATAAACCCGCGCCCACAGCACGCCCCTACCAGAGAAAAATGATGCCAGCGGATATGAGAGAAAAAGCAAAAAGTCAAAACCATTTTTCATTTTCCCTTTTGCCTCTATTTCGGCATGCGCCAAATCTTGATGGTGTTATCCAGGCTGCTACTGACGATTGTCTGCCTGTCTGGACTGATGGCCACACAATTAACCGAATTGGTGTTAGCTTTGAGGGTGCATTTCTCAATGCCGGTGGCTAAATCCCACACTTTGACTGTCTTGTCAAGGCTGCCACTCACCTGGGTGCGCCCGTCGGGGCTGACAGCTACTTCAAAAACTGCGCCTGCATGACTTTTGAGAGTGGTTTTGAGGGTGCCGGCTGCCAAATCCCACACTTTAATAGTATTGTCATTACTGCCACTGACTGCGATCTGCTCGTCGGGGCTGATGGCTACCGATTTAACGAAGCAGGTGAGACCCGCGAGGGAGGTTTTCTCAATGCCGGTGGCTAAATCCCAAATTTTGAGGGTGCTGTCAAGGCTGCCACTCACCAAGAATCGGCCATCGGGGCTGATGGTCACAGACCTCACCCAGTCAGTATGGCCGGTAAGGGTGGCTATCTGTTGGCCGGCAGTAATATACCACAATTTTATTGTATTGTCAACGCTGCCAGAAGCGAGAGTCTGCCCGTCGGGGCTGATGGCGAGAGAAAGAACGGACTCGGTATGCCGGTGAGAGTGGCTTTCAGGAAGATACGGCCCGGCTGGCCTGGAATTTAAAATATCGGATTAAACGGAAACACGCCGTACCGGAAAGAACTGTAGATTTGAGTTCCCAGCAACAGGATGGCTGTACCGGCTGGCAATAAGATTTTCCACAATATTTCAGGTGGCCAAGTGGGCCGGTTGGGGAATAGTGGGATACCTGCCGGTCGCCGTGGCCCAGAGTGCGAGTCTTGCAAAACTTTGTCCCATTGGGATGTTGGGGATTCTGGCAATCGGGATTGAGGCAGCAGATCGTGACTGTGCGTCTGTGAGTGAGCTGATTCTATAATAAGCCTGCCCCTAAATTTTCCCGATCCATTCTCGTTCCCGGGCAGCTTCTTGGAGATGCCTGTGAGGCTGCAGGCGAGTCCCAACGCCCCCTCGCTTCTTCAGGCTGGCAGCTTTCCGCATCTGCGTTCCCGGGCTTGAGTGTTTGCCCTTGCCCATATTTTTTCTTTAAACCGCAGATGGACGCTGATGAACGCAGATGGAATTCGCCGGCTGCCGGTGGTGCGGAAGTTGCTTTATGCAAGCCGTTGCCCGAATTTACGGGGATATCGCCAGAAAAGTGAGAAAACTTTTTAAAATTTGCGCTGATAAGTTGGGCGGCATAATTAAGCTTAACCGGCACCCGCCAGAGAGCGGGTTTCTTTAAGGCGACAAGAAACCAGGTTTCTTTAAGAGAGCATTTATAAAGAAAAAGTGAAGTCACAAGAAACCGGGTTTCTTGTGGTGGGTCAGCGGTCAAACTCCGCTTGACTACAGAAGAAACCCGGTTTCTGGCCCCTCGCTGTCTTAACAATTACTTTATAAACCCGCTCTGACGGAGGTGTCGCTCTCGATGAGAGCGCAACGCGGTAAACTGTTGTAACTAGCCCGTTTGTGACTGGGCGAATCCAATGAGCGGCGTTTGCGGACTCTAACCCACCCGCAACCCTCTACCCGGATTCCGGGGAGTAGGGGGTTGGGGTATCTGCGACAGTCGCCCCGTATCCCGTATCCCGATCTTGCGCTATGCCTGCATTTTTATTAGAAGTCGGAACAGAAGAATTACCCGCTGATTTTGTCGGTGACGCCATTCAGCAGTGGCGCTCGCGCATTCCCCAAACCCTCACAGAAAATTCCTTGACTTTTGAGGGGATTTATGTATACGGCACTCCCCGACGGCTGGCAGTGCTCGTGAAAGGGCTTCCCCACCGGCAGCCCGACCGGGAAGAAGAAATTAAAGGCCCACCGGCATCAGCGGCTTTTAAAGATGGCCAGCCGACGAAGGCTGCAGAAGGCTTTGCCAAAAAGCAGGGTGTGGAACTGGACGCCCTGGAAGTTAGACCCACCGATAAAGGGGATTTTGTCTTCGTCCGCCGCCTTTTCGCCGGTCGCCCCACAGCTGATATTCTGGCAGAACTGGCGACTGGGTGGATTGCAGGGCTGGAAGGCAAGCGGCTGATGCGCTGGGCGGATGGGGATTTGCGGTTTCCCCGCCCGATTCGCACTTTAGTGGCGCTGCTGGATAAGGAGGTGCTGCCGGTGGAGCTGGTAAACAGTTCAGAGACTCTCAAGAGCGACCGCATCTGTTACGCTCACCGAGTCTTGCACCCAGAGCCGGTGGAGATTCCCCAGGCGGATGATTATGTCGAGTGTTTGCGTGCTGCCTTTGTGGAAGTTGACCCCGAACAGCGCAAAACTCAAATCTTGGAGCAAGTCCAGACAGCCGCCCAAAACGCGGGCGGATATGCCGGTATTTCCCCAAATTTGCTAGAGGAAGTCACCAACCTGGTAGAATGGCCAACAGCTGTCACCGGCAAATTTGACGAGGAATTCCTGATATTGCCGCCGGAGGTGATCACCACTGTTATGGTGACGCACCAGCGCTATTTCCCGGTACTCAAAAGCAAGGAATCCTCCGAATTATTGCCCTATTTCATCACCATCTCTAATGGCGACCCAGCCAAGTCAGACATGATCGCCACCGGCAACGAGCGAGTCATCCGCGCCCGCTTGGCTGACGGTCGGTATTTCTACAAAACAGACATCGCTAAACCCCTCGAAAGTTACCTGACCCAGCTGGAAACTGTCACCTTCCAAGAAGATTTGGGAACTGTGCGGGATAAGGTCAGCCGCTTGATGAAGATTGCCGGCGCGATTGCCGAGCAGCTGCAATTAGCAGAAGATGACCGCACCGCAATCGAACGAGCCGCCTTGCTGTGCAAAGCCGACCTCGTTACCCAGATGGTGTATGAATTCCCCGAATTGCAAGGGGTAATGGGCGAGAAATACGCTCGCGCCTGTGGCGAGCTGGCAGCAGTTGCGACGGCTATTTTCGAGCACTATTTGCCCAGAGGCGCTGCCGACCGCTTGCCCCAAACCCTTGCCGGTCAAGTGGTAGGTTTAGCCGACCGGCTCGACACCTTGGTGAGCATTTTCGGCTTGGGGATGCTGCCCACCGGCTCCTCTGACCCCTTCGCCCTGCGCCGCGCCGCCAATGCGGTAATTGCGATTACCTGGGCGGCAGATTTAACCATCAATTTGCAGCAGTTACTCGAAGAAATTGCCACCAATTTTGCCGCCCTGCATCCCAAAGCCTCGCCGACAGAGCTACTGAAACAATTGCAGGAATTCTTCGCGCAGCGCATCCGCACGCTGCTGCAAGAGGAGCGCTCAATTGACTACGATTTGGTGAGTGCTGTCTTGGGAGAAAACGACCGAGAGTATATCGAGCGAGCGTTAAAGGATTTGCTGGACGTGCGCAATCGCGCCGATTTCCTGCAAGAAATTCGCAACAACGGCAAGCTAGACGAAATATACGAAACCGTCAACCGCTCGACTCGTCTGGCGAAGCAAGGCGACTTGGACACGGCTGAGCTCGATCCAAAAGCCGCTGTGCGTGTGGAACTGTTCCAAAAACCCTCCGAGGGAGCATTTTACGACGCCCTGGCGCAGCTGCTGCCAAAAACTCAGGCGTGTCAGCAAACGCGAAACTACCAGCAGCTTGTGGATGCCTTGGCTGAAATTACCCCCACCGTCAGCACCTTTTTTGACGGGCCCGAAAGCGTGCTGGTGATGGACGAGAATCCGGACATCAGGCGCAACCGGCTGAATCTGCTGGGCTTGCTGCGCAACCAGGCCCGTGTCTTAGCAGATTTTGGCGCGATTGTCAAGGGGTAGGGGCGTTGCGCATTCGCGGGATGAACCCCACCCCCCAACCCCTTTCGGGGGTAGGTTTTTAGAGGTTGTCTGTGGGGAGCGCCGGCGTGTCGGCGTTGCATTGGCGAAGGAAAATATCGGGTGTGGTCGGAAAGCTCTTCG
>CAZJNL010000116.1:0-9427 GCA_964546515.1 uncultured Oscillatoria sp. | reverse complement strand
TGAAACGGCACTCTACTTTTATGGATTGCAGATGGGGAACGCACCCTACCTCTGAGAGGGGAATTTGAACCGCTAAGACGCCAAGAGCGCCAAGGAAGCAGTAGGGTGCGTTTCTCTCTGAAACGGCACTCTACTTTTATGGATTGCAGATGGGGAACGCACCCTACCTCTGATGTATTATAGGTAGATATATCAGGTAGCAGTAGGGTGCGTTCCCTCTGAAACGGCACTCTACTTTTATGGATTGCAGATGGGGAACGCACCCTACCTGATGTACCATAGGCAGATATATCAGGTAGTGCGAGAGGAAATGCAGCGATGAAAGCAGTGGTGATGACGGCACCGGGCGACCCAGATGTCCTGCAAGTGCGGGAGGTGCCGGTGCCGGCAATTGAAAAAGATACAGAAATATTGGTGCGCTTGCGGGCTGCCGGTGTTAACCCTATCGACACGAAATTGCGCCAGCGGGGCACTTTTTATCCTGACAAGACGCCGGCTGTTTTGGGGTGCGACGGTGCCGGTGTGGTGGAAGCTACAGGCTCTGGGGTGACGCAGTTCAGTACGGGCGATGAGGTGTATTTCTGTAATGGCGGGCTTGGCGGGCCTGCAGGTAATTATGCTGAATTCGCTGTGGTCGATGAGCGCTTTGTGGCGAGAAAACCGGCTTGTCTGAGCTTTGTTGAAGCTGCAGCTGCGCCGCTGGTGTTGATTACGGCTTGGGAATCTCTCTATGACAGGGGAAGGCTGCAAGCAGGTCAAAAGGTGCTGGTTCATGCGGGTGCCGGTGGGGTTGGCCATGTGGCCATTCAGCTGGCAAAACTGCAAGGTGCGGAGGTTTGCGCGACGGTTGGCTCGGAGGAAAAAGCTGAGTTTGTCCGCCAGTTGGGTGCGGAAAAGCCGATTTTGTACAAGCAAATGGATTTCGTGCGAGCTGCTTTGGACTGGACTGGCGGGGAGGGGGTAGACCTGGGATTCGACACTGTGGGTGGAGAAATTTTTTACAAAACTGTCCCTGCGGTGCGGGTTTATGGGGATTTGGTGACGATTTTAGAGCCTGAGGCTGATAAGGGAAATTTGAAGGCTGCCCGATTGCGCAATCTGCGGATCAGTCTGGAACTGATGCTGACGCCGATGCTGCAAGGGTTGGTGGAATACCAGCAGGAGCAGGCAAAAATTTTGCAACAGTGCGCCCGGATGATTGATGAGGGCCGGTTGAAGATTCACTTGAGCAAAATCTTCCCTTTGGCAGAGGCAGCCTCGGCTCACCGGCTGCTAGAAACAGGTTCGGTGACGGGTAAGATTGCTCTGATTATCTAGAGCCCTCACTCTTCCACTGGGAAGCGTCGAGAAATAGGGTGCGTTCCCCAGGAACGCAGCCAAAGAGCTGAGTGATGATGGCTGTACCTGCTGCTATCAAACGTTACAAGTAGCAGGGGTTGAGCGGGTAGCGATCCTTCTCAGCCCCACTGCTGTTAACACAGTGCGTGAGTTGTCTCAAGAGAGGGCTCGGAGAAGGCAAATTTAGATTGAATTTATTTCCGAGGGATTGGGTGTCATATCAAGTCCGGTCAATTGCCCGCAATTAATTTTTGCTCTCCCTCTCTCCCCCTCTCTCTCTTTCCCCTTCTCTCGCTCTCGCTCTCTCCCCCTCACCGCCTTAATCCTTATTGCGTGCAATCAACCGGACATGAGAGCGGGGGTGGGCTGGCAGCCTGTAAGGAGTGAGTCAGGCACGCTCTTAAGAGCGCGTTTATAAAGTAATTGTTAAGCCTGAGTGGTGGCCAGAAACCGGGTTTCTTGCTGCAGTCAAGCCGAATTTTCCCCCTGACCCACCACTTGAAACCCGGTTTCTTGTGACTTCACTTTTTCTTTATAAATGAACTCTAAAAGCTGGAACGCTTACCTCTTACAGGATTGCTGCGATTTATCCTTTAACTCTGAGCGGGGGACTGATTAAAGACTCAACGCAGACCGTTTGTGGGAACGGCACCCCATTTCCCGGCGCTAGTATGGGGAGGATGTTAGTCAGAAGCCTGATGGGTTATAGTCGGAAAAGGTCGCCGGTCGCACAGCTTTTGCTCTCGGGATAGGGGCGAGTCCCGAGGAGCGCTCAAAAGTCATGCAGAGACTGAGGGGAGAGGGGTTGCGGGCTCTAGAAATCCAGGTGCGGACAAAATCTGGCGAGAGCCGGACGGCTGTCGCCTCAGCAGACACTATCGAAATTGGCGGACAAGCCTGTACACTGTCTATGTCCATCGATATCACAGAGCGCAAGCAGGTCGAAGAACAACTGCGCCAGAGCGAGGAACAATTCCGCTTGTTGGTGGAGGGTGTGAAAGACTGCGCCATTATTATGCTTTCCCCCAGCGGACATGCAGTCAGCTGGAATGCAGGCGCTGAGCTTCTTACCGGCTATCACGCCGAAGAAATAATTGGCCAGCACTTTTCCTGCTTTTATCCGGGGGAGGAGGTTGAGCAAGGCATGCCCGATCGAGCGCTGCTTTTGGCTGCACAGAGCGGTCAGTTTGAAGAGTCAGGCTGGCGGCTGCGCAAGGACGGGTCAAGGTTCTGGGCTAGTGTTGCGATTACAGCCTTGCCAGACTCTGACGGGAATCTGCGCGGCTATGCGTTAGTGACGCGGGACATCACAGAGCGCAAACAGGCTCAGGAGACATTGCAAAAGGCTTTGCAAGACTTAGAAATTCAAGTCGAGGAGCGGACATCGCAACTGAGGCGGGCGAATAAGGAGTTGCTCTTGGAGATTGCTGAGCGCCAGCAGGCTGAGGCAGCTTTGGCTACAAGTGAAGCGCGATTGCGGGCGCTGATTGAGAACTCATCTGACTTGATTGCGATTCTGGAAGCTGACGGCACGATTCGCTTCCAGACTCCCGCTATCGAGCGTATGTTGGGCTATAAACCAGAATCAAGGGGCGGCCACAATGTCCTCGATATTATCCACCCGGAGGATGCGCCCGCTGTCCGTTCTTTCTTTATGGAAAGACTCCAGCAGCCCGGTATTAAAGGTGTTATCGAGTATCGGGTTCGCCATGCGAATGGGTCTTGGGTGCGTATAGAATCCGTCGCTAAAAATCTCCTTGACGAGCCAAGCATTAAAGGGATTGTTGTCAACTCTCGTGACGTGACAGAGCGCCGGAGATCCGAGGATCAAGTTGTTTTTCAAGCCGAGCTATTGAACCAGGTTCGCAACGCTGTTATCGCTACAGACTTGCAGGGAAATATCACCTACTGGAATCTGTTTGCCGAGCGGCTGTACCAGTGGACATCTTCAGAGGTAATCGGAAAAAATATTGTTGAAGTGAACTGCACCCCGGAGAACAAAGAACTTGTCCGAGAAATCCTTGCTAGTTTGGAAACCACTGGCTTCTGGGAGGGTGAGTTTACTGTCCGGCGCCTGGATGGAAGTACCTTTCCCGCACATGTCGTGAATACCTTAATCAAGGACGCTCAGGGGAATCCCAAAGGGTTTGTAGGTGTGAGTGAAGACATCACTGATCGCGTGCGGGCGCAAGAGGCCGGCAAGCAAAGTGAAGCGCTGCTGCGAAATATCTTAGATACTCTCCCTCTGGGCGTTTGGATTGCAGACAAGCAAGGTAAAATCTTGCAAAACAATCCTGCCAGCGAGCAAATCTGGGGCGGTGCCCGCTACGTTGGCATTGAGGAGTATGGGGAATATAAAGGTTGGTGGGCGGATACGGGAGAGCGGATAGCGGCGCATGAATGGGCGCTCGCCCGCGCTCTCACAAAAGGAGAAATTTCTTTAAATGAAGTGATTAAGATCGAGGCTTTTGACGGAATGATAAAAACCATTTTGAATTCGGGTGTTCCCTTGCGAAATGACCAGCAAGAAATCATCGGTGCAATTGCTGTCAATCAGGACATCACCGATTACATGCGGGTGGAGTCAGCGCTGCGCGAGAGTGAGCAACTCTACCGACTAATGGCGGAGAATTCCACCGATTTGATTTCCAGACACACCCCAGACGGGGTTTATCTGTACGCCTCACCGGCTTGCCGCAGGCTGCTTGGATACGAACCTGAGGAGTTGCTCGGACATTCCGTGGAGGAGTTTTTGCACCCTGCAGATGCGGCTGCATTTAAACAAACGTTGCGGGCTGTGGGCAATTTGCCAGACACTTACACGCTTTCGCACCGGCACCGCCGCAAGGACGGCAGTTACATCTGGTTTGAAACAACCTACCGTCAAGTCCGCCACCCGGAGCGGCAGGACGCGATCGAAATTATAGAGGTTTCGCGGGATATCACCTACCGCGTGCGGGCGGAGGCAGAAATTTGCGCTCTCAATGCGGAACTGGAGCAACGTGTCATTGAGCGGACGGCAGAGTTGCAGCGTGCGAATCAAGACTTGCAGCGGGAAGTCACTGAGCGCCTGCGAGCTGAAGAGCAAATTAAGTTTCAGGTTAATGTTTTGTCTCAGGTGAGCGATGCGGTGGTGGCGATTGACCGTCACAACCGCATCATTTATTGGAATGCCGGTGCGGAACGGTTATATAATTGCAACTCAGCTGAGGTGCAGGGCCGGCCCGTACAAGAAGTCTATCAGTATCGCTGGCTCAAACCCTCGGATGAACAGGCAGCTGTGGAGGCTTTGGCTACCACCGGCTCTTGGCATGGAGAAGTCATTCATATCAAGAATAGCGGTGAAGAAATCTATGTCGATATCTCCACAAGTGTGCTAAAAGATGAGAAAGGATTTCCTGTAGGATTTCTGGCAGTCAGCCGCGACATGAGGGAGCGCAAACGGGCGAAGGTGGCTCTGGAACGGCTCAGCCATCAAAACGAATTAATTTTGAACTCCGCCGGCGAAGGAATCTGCGGGTTAGACCGGCATGGAAAAATCACCTTTGCCAATCCGGCGGCTGCTAGAATGCTAGGTTGTCAGGTAAAAGAACTGATTAACCAGCCTTTGCACGCTCGCGCTCACCTCTGGCACGCTGACGGCACCGGCCCCTCCCAGCCAGAAAGTCCTGTTTGCGGTGCCGAGATGTTTCAGGGTGCCTGTGAGTCGGATGTGGCTGAGCAGGTGAGGGAAGACCTGTTCTATCGCCGCGACGGAACGAGATTCCCCGTGGAGTGCGTCTGCACCCCGATTCAAGAACAAGGCGAACTCGCAGGCGCGGTTGTCACTTTCAAGGACATTAGCGAGCGCAAAGCTGTGGAGCGGATGAAGCAGGAGTTTGTCTCGACTGTGAGCCACGAACTGCGCACGCCTCTGACTTCGATGCGCGGTGCCCTCGGTCTGATCGCCAGCGGTTTGCTGGTTTCTCACCCCGACAAAGCCCAGCGCATGCTGGAGATTGCCTTGTCCAACACCGACCGCTTGGTGAGGCTGATCAATGACATTCTCGATTTGGAGCGCATCGAGTCGGGCAAGATCGCGATGGACAAAAAGACCTGCAACGCCGCCGACTTGATGGTGCAGGCTGCAGAAACCATGCAGCCTATGGCCCAGAAGGCGGGCGTCACCCTGTCGGTGGTGCCGGTGGGGCACCCACAAGGGGTGCCCCTGCTGGCTGACCCCGACCGCATCCTGCAAACCTTGACAAATTTGCTGAGTAATGCTATCAAGTTTTCCCCCCCAGAGTCTACTGTTTGGCTGAGTGGGGAAGTCCGGGAGCAAGGAGCCCCCAACAGGGATTGTCAAGTAGCACACACGGATAAAAACAGGTTAATTCATCCGTGTGCCGGTGCTTGTCCGTGTGTGCTGATCGCTGTCAAAGACCAAGGGCGGGGCATCCCTGCTGACAAGCTCGAGAGTATCTTTGAGCGCTTTCAGCAGGTGGATGCCTCGGATGCGCGGGATAAGGGGGGCACCGGCCTGGGTCTGGCTATCTGCCGCACCATCGTGCAGCAGCACGGAGGTCGCATCTGGGCAGAAAGCGCCCCCGGTGAGGGCAGCACCTTCTACCTCAGCTTGCCGGTGAAAGAATAGGAAGAAGCAAAGAACCTCTTCAAGGCGCTCCTTCACGGGGGCGGTTCGTTCTTCAATAAATCTTCGCTTCCAAAGACTTGAGGAACTCGGTATTGACGCCCGACTCGCGGGTGAGGGCAATTTTGCCGGTGCGGGCAATTTCGCGAATGCCAAATTTATTGAGCACCTGCACAAAGGCCACCATCTTGCCCGGATCGCCCACCACTTCGATCGTCACCGATTCCTCGGAGACATCCACCACCCTGGCCCGGAAAATCTGGGCCAGTTCAATAATCTCTGAGCGGTTGGCGCTGGTGGCGTTGACCTTCAGCAGCATTAACTCGCGCTCCACGCAGGGAGTTTCCGTGATGTCCTGCACCTTGAGGACGTTAATCAGCTTGTACAGCTGCTTGGTGATTTGTTCGATCACCCGGTCATCACCGGGCACCACCATTGTAATCCGAGAGATGCCCATTTGCTCCGCAGGGCCAACTGCTAGGCTCTCAATGTTAAAGCCCCGACGGGCAAACAGACCGGCAATCCGGGCGAGGACGCCTGCTTCGTCTTCAACTAGAACAGAAAGGGTGTGTTTCATGGCTTGCACCAAAAGCTGCCGGTAGCTCGCCTGCCTCGGCTTTCGACCGGCATAGGGTTGTTTGAGCCTTAATTTTATCTTTAATAACCAGACGTTCATAACTTTCTAACCATATCATAAGGTTTATTAGCCAGAATCAAAATTACTGGTACATCTGGTCTGTCAAACCGAATTGGAGGAATAGCCTATGGGTTGGTTACAAAGACTGTTTGGCCTGGAAAAGCCCGAGACTGAACCCGCTACCGTTGAAGGCTACTCCGTGCCGGCTGAACCGCAAGAGCCGGATATCCCGCCAGAACGGCTGGGCTTGGAAGGGGAATATGACGACAGCGGGCTGGCGAAGCGAGTCGCTCTGGCCTTCGACCAAGATCCAGAACTGCCCGACCTCCACAGCGTGTGGGTGGCTCAAACCGGCACCACGGTGGTGTTGAAGGGGAATGTGCCCAGTCAGGACGAGCTGGACAAGCTGGTTGAGATCGCCCGGAGCGTTTACGGTGCCGGTGATGTCACAACCGATGAAGTGACGGTTGGCGCTTAGGTGCCGGTGGATGGGTTTTGGGTTTTTTCTCGTTACCGGGCTCTGCCCGGGAATGCTATGATAGCATGTCGGCTCGCACCGGTTTTTTAAAGACTGGGCATTGGGCATGGGGCATCATCGCATTGGAAATTTGGTAGTTCCGCAGAGGTAATGATTTTATAAACCGCACGACCGCTAGGGGCGCAGAGGGAAGATAAGAAGAAGGCTGTCTGGGGTTGGGTATCATTATTTATTTACCACTACCGGAAATTTTAGCCGGTGTTCCCAGCATGAGCTGGGAACGAGGGAGACGGGGGAGCCTTGCTTTACTTTAACTGTTGGGGAACCTCAACGCCCTTGGGTTCTTGAAAGACAACTCGCAACAGGGGCGGCGCTAAAAAGGTAGTCAGGATAACCATCATAATTATCGCCGCATTCAAGGAATCTGACAGGACACCACTGGCTGTGCCAACACCGGCAAACACCAGCCCCACTTCGCCTCGGGGAATCATGCCGATGCCGATAGCCAAGCGGTTAATATTGGGCTGCCCAAACACCGCCCAGCCGGTGACGACTTTACCGAGGATGGCAACGACTATCAAGAAGGTGGCAATAATCAGCCCTTCGCGATTGCTGGGAACCGCTGGGTTGAGCACACCCAGGTTGGTTCTGGCACCCACACTGACAAAGAAAATCGGCACCATTATATCAGCAATCGGTCTGATTTGCTTTTCCAGTTCTTTGCGCTTGTCGGTTTCGTCGAAGACTAAGCCGGCGGCAAAAGAACCGAGGATGGCTTCTAGGCGGATGGCGGCTCCAATATAGGAGAGGACGAAGGCGAAGATCAGTGCCGGGATCACCAGTTCGCCGCGCGTTTTGAGTTTCTCGACGATCGCTACAAAGCTTTTGTTGAAGAAATTGCCCAGCAGAATTGCGCCGACGAGGAAAATGCTGGAACTGAGGATCAGATAGACGACATTGGTTACATCCACAACGCCTGTTTTTGCTAAGCTGGCGACGACGGCTAGAACGATGATGCCCAGCACGTCGTCGATGACTGCAGCGCCAATGATAATCTGGCCCTCTCGTGTATTCAGGCGCTGGATTTCTGAGAGAACTTTGGAGGTTATGCCAATGCTGGTTGCTGTCAGCGCCGCCCCAGCAAAAATTGCCGGCACGGCGGGGGTGCCAAAGATGATCATCAGACCGGCAGTGCCGGCGGCAAAGGGCACCGTCACCCCCACGACTGCGACGACGGTTGCCTGGATGCCGACTTCTATCAGCTGTTTTAAGTTAGATTCCAGACCGATTTCAAACAGGAGGATGATTACGCCCAGTTCGGCTAAGACGGAAATCACCTCGCTTTGGGTTTGAAAGGTGGCTTCGGCGGCGGCGGGAGTCAAACCGGCAGTGGCTTGCAGGAAGCTGACAAGCAGGGAGCTGGAACTGTCCGCACCTGCTTCTGGAAACACCAGCAGGTGCAGGGCGGAGACGCCCACCACCACACCGCCCACCAGTTCGCCCAAGACAGGGGGGAAGCCGAGGGCGTTGGAGAGCTCTCCGCCTATTTTGCTCGCCAGGTAAATTACGACTAAGCTCAGCAACACTCCCGCCAGCACCATTGAGCTTTCAGCAGCTTCGGCGGTGGCTAGCAGGGGCGGGATGGAGCTGGCGTCTGGGAATGAAAAGCTGGGAATTAAGGAAGTGACCCAGATAATCGAATCGGACATTATTTCCTGCGGAAATCTTCTTTTTTAATGTACAGGTTTATTAGCAAAACCCTGCCCCTGGCGGGCTTAAAACTATCTAAAGAATAGCAACCGCTGCACCGGCACACGCAGATGAATCGGCTTTCATCTGCGTTTATCCGCGTTCATCTGCGGTTCAAACAAAAACCCGGTGCTGCAAACTGGGCATCTGCCGGCGGACTTGCTCCAGGCGGCTGGGCTGAATTTCTGCGATCGCGACTCCGGGGGTGTCACCGGCATCGGCGAGTATGACGCCCCAGGGGTCGATAATCATGGCGTGACCGTGTGTCAGGCGCATGGCGTAGTGCCGGCCTGTTTGTGCCGGTGCGATGACGTAGCAGGTGTTTTCAATGGCTCTGGCTTGCAGGAGGACTTGCCAGTGATCTTTGCCGGTGTAGGCGGTGAAGGCGGCTGGCACAAACAGGATTTGGGCTCCAAAGTGGGACAGGTGCCGGTACAGTTCCGGGAAGCGGACATCGTAGCACACGGAGAGTCCTATGTTGCCCAGGTGCTCAGAGGGGTAGACTTGGGGCAGCTGGGTGCCGGCTTTGACGGTGCTGGATTCTTGATAGGTGTTGCCGTCTGGCAAGTTGACGTCAAACAGGTGGACTTTCTGG
>CAZJNL010000115.1:0-9472 GCA_964546515.1 uncultured Oscillatoria sp. | reverse complement strand
TGTTAAATCCTGGTTAAGTAGCAAAGATCCTCACGCTCATGCGAAAGCCCCTACAGGATACTGCGCTCCCCACAGACAGCCTCTAAAAACCTACCCCCGAAAGGTTGGGGGGAGGGGTTCTCAGGATGCAAATAATTACAAAGCCAATGGAATTCGGGCAGCATCAAGCCTTGCGTCACCTTGTAGGGGCAGGCCCCCGTGCGGGCCCCCCGTGCCTGCCCGCGAGATGTGCGGGTTCCAAGAGTCTCGCTCTTCTCTTAGTCCGCGTATGCCGTAGGCGCAACGCAAGAGCGCTCCTACCGCCTGGCATTCCCGCAGGGTAGGCGGACGCAAGGAAGATGAGCCGCGAATTCCATTCGCCCGGATCTGCGTGCCCTGACACCAATGCCCTGGGCCCACTCCTGGTGCCGGCCCAGAACGAGTAAAAACAACAAGCCCCGCAACAGTTTCCCATTGCGAAGCTTGTTTTCTTAAAGGTGGCGGGAAGTGGATTTGAACCACTGACCTTCGGGTTATGAGCCCGACGAGCTACCAGACTGCTCTATCCCGCGTCGATGTTTCTATTATAAACACACGCCGAACAGTTTGACAACCCCCCTGGAAAAAATTTTTTTCTTTTTTTTCTCACCGGCTCGGGGGGCTGAACTTGGCCCTTAGAGCATGGACAGCTCCCCTATCACCTCCAGGCGCGTGAACGAGTTCAGGCTCATATAACTCTCCGACAGCGTTTCCGCAATCGCCGGGCTGATCCAGCCCATCTGCTTGAGCAAGTGGATGGCCACTGCCTGCTTGGCCCGCTTGGCCCCATCGATAACTTTAATGGCCAAACCCATGCCCTCACCCACGCGGCCCACGCACTGAATCCCCTCGGCACCGCCTTTACTGACCAGTTCTCCCTGGCTCAAGCGCATCAGCTCGGTATCAAACTCACCGGCACCCGCCACCATCTGCGGGTGGTGGGTCATAGCGCGGACAATTCGCTCCATATCCAAGCTGTCGCCGGAAGCCAGCTTGGCGTACAGAGAAGCCATTTGTCCCAGCTGCATGAAATAGGTAGGTGCCCCGCAGTCATCCCGGGCGCAAATAAACTCCTCCGCCGGCATGCGCAGCAACTCGGCCACTTTGCTCAAAATCAGCTGCTGCACCGGATGGCTGCGCTGCAAGTAATTATTGAGTGGCCAATTGCGCTGCTGGCAGACGGCCAGCATACCCGCGTGTTTGCCAGAGCAGTTATGTTCCAGGGGGCTGCGCTTGCCTTCCGGAACTGGACACTGGAGTGCCGAGGTTTCGATATCGCAGCGCCACAAGATATTAAAAACTTGCCGCGACTGCTCAATAGTCCCCTTGTGGGAGCTGCAGATAATCGCCAAGTCCCGATCTGTGAGGTTGTAGCGCTCCAGGGTGCCGGTAGTTGTGACAGCTAGGGCTTGAAACGGCTTGAAAGCCGAGCGGACAAAGGAAGCCGTTTCCGAATTGCCCGCAACAGACAAAACCCGTCCCCGGTTGTCACATACGACCGCCTGGACGTGATGCTTCGATTCGATGATGCCTTCCCGCAGCAGCCTGACTTCCAGCTCTGCGGCTTGAGTTCGTTTTCCCATTGTCATGGGTAAAAATCTACCACTTGAAAGGTAAAGGACAAAGGATTTTTAACAATATATTTTAGATTTTCAATTGGCCATTCATCCCAACTCCGCAATCCGGGTGCCGGCTGAGGGATTACAGCCAAAACCAAATCAGGGTGCCGGCCAGCAGCAATAGGGCCATCACTGCAAACGTCCGCTTCAGTCGCCGGAGAATCGGCTCCACTTGGTGGGTGACAACCAGCCGGTCTCGCAGAAGCATTTCCGGAGTCTTTGTCCATGACTGGCCATCATACCACCCCGACTCTTCATAAACCACCGTCTGGCTGACAAGCCGGTCGCGCACATAAGACCAGCCCAAAAAAAGCCGCAGCAGCGCCAGCGCCAAAATCAAACCGGCACCGGCAGCACCGCTGAGGAAAAACCGCAGCGGATACTTCCCCGGTGCGAAACTTGCCGCCGCCACCGGCCCACCCACCAGCCAAGCCAAGCCCCACACCCAGGCTATCGCCTTCAGATAATAGGGCAAATCCCCGGCTGCTGAGCGAAAAAACGCCGATTCTTTCAGTTCTTGATACTCATTGAGCGGTTGCTGCTCTTCTGGCACTGGACACGCCGAAACCGGCCCTTCTTTCATGCCGCTATTCCCCCACCCGCCCCGAAACTGGCAGCGAAATCCGCTCTGCATGCCCCCAGAACGCCTCTAAATTGTAAAATTCCCGCTGTTTCGGCATCAAAATGTGGACAATTACCTCCCCGTAGTCTTGCACCACCCAACTGCCTTCCGCTTGTCCTTCCATTCGCAGCGGCAGCCGCTGCCACTCTTGCTGTACCTTTTCTTGAATAGCTTGGGAAATTGCCCGCACCTGCACCCTAGAAAAGCCGGTGACAATCACAAAGTAGTCTGCCAGATAGGAAACTTCTGCCACCTTCAGCATCAGGATGTTCCCGCCTTTGCGATCCTCTGCCGCTCGGGCGATGGTTAAGGCGAAGTCTCTGGTTGGATCTGGGCTGACTGTGCCTTTCTCGGTAACAAAATTGGCTTTGGTATAATCTGTCATTAAATCGAATTCGTCCGCTCCTGTGTTACTTTTGATGTCTCTCAGGAAATCCCTGGCAAACTTTTTGCGCTGACTAGCTGCATGCCTTGTGATATCATCCCCTTTTGGGGGAGAGGATCTTGTGGTGCGTTACGCGCTCCCTTGTAACGCACCCTACTGCTATGCGATTAGGTAGCTATAGCGGTTCTCAGTTTGATGTACTATGGCCCATAAACCCGATTTCGTAGGGGCGGTGCCACCCACGGAGACCGCCCCTACCGAGTTTCTCCGTAGCACACTTATTTGAGAAACGCTATAGTTTTAGCACTCTCCAACGATCTCTCTTTCCGCTCTTGCATTTGCATTGCCCAATTTCGCGTCAGTATCGTTCGCGGGTGAATGAGTTGACGACTTTTTAGCATAAATCCTAGCGAATAATCGCAGGGAACGCCCAACCGCTTGATAGAGATCCAGGCGGCTGACTTGCCGCAACTCGGCAAGCTCAGGGGTGTTGCCCCGCCCCGGTTCCAAACTGTCTGCCAGAAACACCGCACAGCTGAGTTTACTCATCCCCGGTTGGCCTAGGGTGTGGTTGCGGATAGCCTGCAAGACTTCCCGATCGCACACGCCAAACTCGTCTCTGGCGACAGTAGCGCTGACATCTGCATGCAGCAGGTGAGGGGAAGCTTCCAGAACAGGGTCAAGCTCCAATCCCTCTGCCAAAGCCATCTGCAACAGCCTCTGGGGCTGGAAGTGTTTAGCGAGATCGTGCATTAACCCTGCGGTGGCGGCCTTCTCGACATCGAGATTGTGCGCTCGCGCTAGCTCGACCGCTGTCTGTTCAACTCCTAGAATATGTCGCCGCCGAGAAGGGGGTACATTGTCTGCTAACCAGGCCAGGACCCGATCCCGCATCACTCTCGATATCTCCTTTAGATCGTCAGGGCAGTGGTAAAGGCGCAGCCTTTTTAAAAGCGGTTTTGTTAATTTTCCTGTCATTCTAGCTTAATTTTTGCCAGGAGTGTCTCCGCCACCGCAAAAATCAACCCGCCGACTTAAGCAATTTTACGCTTGCCGCCCTCAGGCACCCTGCGCCCCACACCTGCCCCTCTCCTATTTAGCGAGCTCGCCGGCGGGGGATGCCCAACTGGCACAGGTAGCAGCGAACATCGCCTCATACCGGTTTAAAGCTTCCTCGAAGGCATAGTGTTCGAGGGCAAATTTTCTGCCCGCCCGACCGAGGGCTTCCGCTTTCTGCCGGTGATCGTACAGGTCGAGTATCGCCCCTGCCAAGATTTCCGGGTCTTCTGGGGGAATCACAATGCCGCCGCCACTCTGCTTGACGGCATTTGCTGCAGTGCCGGTGGCGGGAACGGAGGCCACGATCGGGCGACCGCTGGCAAGGTAGACGGGGATTTTGGAAGGCATGTTGAAGGAAATCACGTTGTACTTCTGCATCACCAAGGCCACATCCGCAGCCGCCAGCAGTTCCGGCAATTTTTCTCTCGGTTCAAACGGCAGCAGCAGTACGTTATCCGCACTGCGGGCGCGACAATAATCGGACAATTCGCCGATGGCACCGGGAGATCCCACGATCGTGAAGGCAATGTCTGGGATGTGGCGCAGGCGCACTGCTGCCTCGACAACGGTTTCTAAGCCTTGGGTGAGGCCAATGTTACCGGAGTAGAGCACCACAAATTTGTCTTGCAGCTGGTGGGCGGCGCGGAAGGTGTTGTTTTCCTTCGGTAAGGGGCGGATAAAATTGACATCCACCCAGTTGGGTATTTTCACGATTTTGCTGGCCGGCACTCCCTTGGCCTGTAGATTGTCCACAAACCCGTCGGCGATCACGCTAATCCTGTGTGCGTGGCGGTAGGCGAATTTTTCCAGGGCTTCAAAAACCCGAATCATCTTTTTGTTCTTCAGCAAACCGACTGCCACGGCGGCGTCCGGCAAAATGTCCTGGACGTTGAGGACTACTGGGCAATTGCGCAACCATCCCAGCAGGGTTGCCGGTATGCAAATCGGCAGGGGTGGCACGGTGGCCAAAACCACGTCTGGCCGCCAGCTCTTCAGGGCGTGCACCATACTGGTGCAGATAAAGCTGGCGTCCAGTAACATCCGGTCTAGCAGGCGGGGATGGGGACCGCGAATCCACAGGGTACTGCGCTGAATGGTGACGTTGTTTTTTAGCTCGGTCGTGTACCACCTGCCCTGGTAGCCCGGATAGATGCGCCGTTCTGGATAGTTGGGCATGCCGGTGACAACCCGGACTTGATGCCCTCGCGTCACTAAACCTTCTGCCAGTTCCGTGATCAGAGGGGCTATGCCGATCGGCTCTGGGTAGTAGTTGTAGGAATAAATCAAGATACGCATCGTCTGTAATCTATGCCTGGTTTGTGGACAGATGTAGTTTCGTCAGTCTATCTGGGCAGTCAGGATCAGGGATGCTGCCAGATGTGACGCTGCATCTGGGGACTCTAGGACTTCCCTGGGCCTTCCCCCAGGAGTTGTTTGGGGGCATTCCTTTTATGTGCTGTTGATAGCGACGCTCGCTTCGTCAGCTCCCGTGCCACCGGCAGCCTGCGCAATATATTATTCCCCTAATGGCTTCCCATCTTTCTAATAGCACCTTCGTCAGCCCACCCCTGGTGCGGCATTGATTCATCTAATTCCCCCACCCCCAACGGTTGTGGGAGGCTCAAGTTGGGGTTTTTCCCTCCAGTGCGCACGCACCGGCACTCCTGCTGCAGCCTTTTTGCCACAAGCCAGACGGCAGAAGCTTTGGCGCTGTAACAAAGCTCTCGAAACCCACTTCTCACTTGCCAGTTCACCCCTCACTCGCCATTTCTTTAACCCGCGCTCTCTATCTGCTGTGGCTGTATGACAGGCTACAGGCATCTGAATCACGACTCCCTACTGGATAGCTAAAACTCAAAGGTAGCTGTAGACGCACGCCACAGTTCTTTGATGGCAGAGGCACTTAACAATCATCTCTCAACGCAGTTATCAGGCTTTTTTCTGCTGTGTGTTCTCGATTATCTCAATTATAAGCCAGGTCGAATAAGCTTAAAAAAAAGATTGGGTAAAGCTTTTAGAAGTTTTTTTTATCCTTTGTGAAGCTGCGCCTGCTGTAGCTGCCGCAGCAGCGCCGAAATCTTTCACCACTTCCCAAAACACACGGGAAACATCTAGGAGCTAGTGGCCGTCCCCAGCCCCAAGTCCCCCGATCCCAGGCTCGCAGCCTGTGGATTGGCCGTGGGCTTTATCCCTCAACTGTCTGGTATCGCTCCACCGACTGCCGGTCTGGCCCTCACCGCCAGCGGGCCTCTGCTGTTGCCCCCACTTCGCAATTACCCGCTCGTGCCCTCACCTCTATGTTACAGTCTGCCGGCCACCCCCCGCCCGGCCAGCAGCAGACCGCCACACCACCCCTTCCCGGCCACAGGCCCTCCGCATGGCCAACAGTTTGACGCCACCTCTCATTTATACGTTTATTTAGTTTATTTAATACAAGCCGCTGCCGTTGTATAATCTATTCCCATACAATCCCTGAGCGTCTCCCCCTTGAGTCTATTAATAACTTCTTATTCGGAATGGAGCCGGGATCCCCCTGCGCCGCGCTCCCGCTGGGCTATATTACAAATTATTGATTTGCTATAAAAAGGTTAAGAGTTATTTATAGATAATGTGGGATTTGAAAAAGACGTGCTATTTTGAGGGGGTGACGATGAGATGATTAAATCGCCGGACATTCCAGGACAGTTAGCACGCATGTAATATATGACGTATCATATTAGGCCTTAACCTTCGGGTAAGCCGACCTCACCGTCACCTTGACGCCCGGAGTGTGTAACAATGTGATAAATCCGAAAAGTAAGCGGAAACGAGCCTTTTAATGAGGTTAGTGACCGTGCGACGGTGTTTGCAGTTTCACCTGTACGGGGAAAGTCCCGTGCGAAAAACAACCCAGAAAGTACAGCAATGTCCTGCATTGTCTGGATTTTTGTGAACTGTAACTCAGCAGACTGATAACGCCCCCATGCCCCAAAACGCACTGAAAAAGAACCGCCGGTTAACCCAGATAGGGCTGATGCAGCTGGGCCGGTATCTGCGCTGGCTCAGACACTATCGCGGCTGGAGTTCAGTCCACGACCTGGGGGCATACATTGGTAGGGAAGAGTCCCAGTTGCTAGAGCGCCGCGCCAAAGAGTTGAACATCGACCCCGAGCTGGTGCCCGGAATATCGGGCCCGCAGATCAATCGCATAGAAGGAGGAAAGATCACCCGCCTCGCTATCGACCAACTGCTGCTGCTGATGGACGTTCTCGATCCAGTCCACCCCCAGACAATGCAGCCAGTCACCCTAGAACACTTACTGGAGATCGCCACCGGCGAAGCGGTGATCGAAGTCCCACCGCTGAGCGGCGACTGAGGGTTGCTGGGCGCTTGAATCCCGGAACCGGGATTCACTCACAGTGGGGTGACGGAGATTTTTCTTCTCTTCTCTTTTCTTGTCTTGTCTTTTCTTTTCTTTTCAACCCCTAATAAAGATTCATACAAACGACGCGGGCAGATTTTATATAATAGCACATTCCCAGACACGGCTGCAAACTTAAGGCGGGACAAAAACCTAACCCCCCAGCCCCCTTCCCCTGGAGGGAAGGGGCAGAAATTAGCCCCTCCAGTGCGCACAAGAGACTCGTGCGTCTACGCCGTCTCGCCGCAGTCGGGCCGTCAGGCTGTCCCGCCTGTCGGGCCGGTCAAACTGTCCCGCCTTAAGTGGATAGCCCCAGACACTGGTTGTATTCGGCACCTGTGAAAACCGCTATAATTCCTTGCCCTCCCCGGCGCTGGGGCACACACTGACCGCACGCTCGGCGCGTGGGGGAAACTCCTGTGGTTGCCGGTGACAGCAAACGGGTATATTTGCCAACAGCAGGGTGCGTTAATAAACCACCCTACTGCCGAGGCGATGCCGATTGCGCCCCAGTAACGTGCCGGTGTTGAAGCTGGGGGCCCTGCACGATCACGGGGAAAACAGATGGCCCAACCACCTGTCGGGAAAATCGCTTTAATGGTAGCAGTAGGGTGCGGCAGGGTTACTGCGAACCTCAAAACACCGAATTAAGTAAATCTAAGGAGACAGCCATGATATTCTCCCGTTGGCGCCAAATTTTAGCGCCCATGCTACTGTCCGTGTTGCTGCTGGTCACCGCCTGTGGGGGAGCGAAGGAGCCATCCCGCTTCCAGGGGGCACAGCAGCAAAATACTCCGGCGGTGGTCCAAGAGTCCGAAAAGGGCGGTTCATTCAATAAATATTTTCCCAAAACAAGCGGAGAGTACAGCCTGACCTACACCCAGGAAAAAAAGGGAGCAGCCATAGCCAAATTGAAGAAAGGGGGTAAGGATGTAGCCGAACTGTCCATCACTGATACCGTCAACAACCCCACAGCGCGGGATAAATTCAAGCAAAGCACCCAGAAAATTGCCGGTTATCCCGCCGCCACCCAAGGCACTACCATGACCAGCATTCTCGTGGCCGATCGCTTCCAAGTCAAAGTCCGCTCCCTCGATCCCTCCTTTACCCAGAGCGACCAGGAAGCTTGGCTGCAAAAATTTAACCTCAGCGGTATTGCCAGCCTCAAATAATCTCAAATCAGGACAGACAAGAGACAACCCAGATAACACAAGCCAATTCTGATGAGCAAGCCAATTTTTGAATTAGTCGATGAACTTCCCACCGACAGCATGACCGTAAAGTCGCTGCGAGCGCTGGATTTTGTTCTCCCCGGTGAGTGGCAAAATACCGTGGGCTTCGTCAACACCATTCGCGCAGTCACCGGCGAAGACGACGAAGACCTGATCCAGCAAATTGGCGACCGCGCCGTTATCCTGTACAACGACAAATCCCAGGGATACCAGCGGGCTATGTGGCTCTACCAAACCATTGACAGTGCCGGTAGCGCCCTGGGCGCAGCCGCCCTCGCCAACAAAATTAGCCAGAACATTTCCTTTTTGTCCTTCCTGGGCAATATCACTCCCAAAGCCGACAAAGCTCAAACCATTGATTTTTCCTTGAAAGTGATCACCGAGTTGCTGGCTTTCTGCCAAATCAACGGCATTCCAGGAGACAGCATTGGGGATTTTATCGGATCTTTGGGTCAGTACAGCGGCGAGTCCCTGATACGGATGGCGGCGCTGGTTTGCTTCGACGGTTTGATTCCCCTCGGTCCGAACTTCCTGCAGATGGTGCTCGACAAAATCGGGGGGATGACTCCCTCCGACTTGCAGGAAAATCCGGCGTTCCAGCAGATCGGCGACCAGATTCCAGGCGGAAGTACCGCAGGAAAGTTGGGCTTTATTGGCGAAAGCGTCTCCTCGGTTTCTGGCTGGATGAGCAATTTCGTCGCAGATCACAACTTAACCCCACAAAATGTGGTCAGCAACCTGTCGCGGTTTGTGGATATTGCCGACGATAAGTTGGACTATCTCGGCGCTTTCCTCGACATGACCACCAACTACTACGAACACACCGGCGTCCAAACTCTGGCGCGTCGCTTGATTGAACGCGCCGTGGCTGAGATTTAACAACCTCACCCCCTAACCCCCCCCGCTTTCAGGGGTAGGTTTTTTAGAGGTTGTCTGTAAGTAGCGTTAGGGGAAGGGCTTTCGCATGAGCGAATGTCCATCTTTTCGCCGATTGCAAAAATCGTCGCGCTCATGCGAAAGCCCCTACAGATCCAATGTAGGGGCTTTCGCATTTGCGCTCGGATCTTTACTACCGCGCCCGATATTGACCTTCGCAAACGCAACGCCGTTCTTTGCTTCCCGACCCAAAACCTACCC
>CAZJNL010000114.1:0-9476 GCA_964546515.1 uncultured Oscillatoria sp. | reverse complement strand
CTACCCACAAAAGAAGACGTAGGGTAAAACCCCCTATCAATTCGCCAACAGCTTCATAATGAACCGCCAAGACGCCAAGTCCGCCAAGAAGGAAGAGGAAAGAGGAAGAGGGATGGAAAAATTAATCTGGGTAATTGACGGGAGATGACGTAAGGGGGGTGGGAGTCAGCCAATGTGGCGCGTTGCGCATGGCAGTCGATGAATAATAGCATTATGCTATTATATCTTATCTGTCTGGCTGTACACACTACCTTCAAAAATGGCTCTAATAATCGCCGGAGAACGCAGCGGTGCTGGCAAAACGACAATCACCCTCGCCCTGTTGGCGGCGCTGAAACGTCAGGGGTTAAATGTTCAATCCTTTAAAGTGGGTCCCGATTATATCGACCCGATGTTTCACCACTATATTACCGGTCGCCCCTGTCGCAACTTAGACCCGCTACTCACTTCTGAAACATACGTCCAGCAATGTTTCGCCCGCCACACTTCCGACGCCGAATATGCTATAGTGGAAGGGGTGATGGGTTTGTTTGATGGAGTCAGAGAAATTTCGCCACAGACTAAAACAACTGAATTGACCGGCATCACTGCAAAACCCCCTGATTCCCAAGAGCGTTTTGCCAGTACCGCTCATATTGCCTGCTTGCTGGATTTGCCGGTGCTGCTGGTTATCGATTGCAGCCGGCTTTCCGGTTCTGTGGCGGCGATCGCACACGGCTACTGCTCTTTTGACCCGCGCATTAAAATTGCTGGTGCAATTCTCAATCGGGTTGGCAGCGACCGGCACCTGGAACTCCTTCAAAACGCCCTGGAACCACTTCAATTGCCGGTTCTCGGCGTGCTGCGCCGCCAAGATGACATCACCATACCCGACCGGCATCTCGGTCTGGTGCCGGTGGCAGAAATGAGAAATTTAAATGAAATAATTGACAAATTAGCTCAAATAGGGCATAATTATTTCGACTGGGAGCGGTTGCTGCCACTGCTGAGGATTGACGAACAAACCGCAGAAATGCAAGGATACACCCAGACAGACACTCATCTGCGTTTATCTTTGTACTTCTGCGGTTCAAAAACCAAAATCCCGATAGCAGTCGCCCGCGACTCCGCCTTCAGCTTCTACTACCAAGACAACCTCGACTTGCTGCAACAGCTGGGGGCAGAACTGGTATTCTGGAGCCCGCTCACAGACACCGGCATCCCTGAAGGCGTTTGCGGACTTTATTTTGGCGGCGGTTTCCCAGAAGTCTTCGCCCGGGAGTTGAGCGCCAATCAAAGCGCCCGCGAAACAATTCGCACCGCTATTCAATCCGGAATGCCGGCAATTGCCGAGTGCGGCGGTTTGATGTATTTGTGTCAACAGATAGTTGATTTTGACAGCCATTCATGGGCAATGGTGGGAGTGCTGCCGGTAAATGCTATTATGGACAAACGCCTCACCCTGGGATACCGACACGCCACCGCCCTGCAAGACAGCCCCCTGCTGAGTGCCGGTGAGACAGTTTGCGGGCACGAGTTTCACCGCTCTCAGCTGTGTGCTACACCCTCCGCCCCACTCTACCAAACCAGGCGCTACAGCCAGAAGGTGCCGGTGCAGCTAGAGTTTGAAGGGTGGCGGTTGCACCGGCTGCACGCCTCCTACATCCACCTGCACTGGGGCGATCGCCCAGAAATGCCGGCTAGGTTTCTGCAGCATTGCGCTCATTTCAGGGGTTAGGGATTAGGGGTTAGGGGTTAGGTTTTTGGAGAGAAGTTGATAATTAACCCCATGCCCAATGCCCCATGCCCAATGCCCCATGCCCAATGCCCAATGCCCCATGCCACATGCCCATAACATGATACCATAAAGTAGAACTTTATTTACGGGTGTCCTGTGGCTGCAGTATCCGTGCAATTTATCGATGGACTGGACGAAGAAATTAGCGAGATTAGCCTGCGCAAGCGCCGCAATTCTTCGACAAAAATCGTGATTTTGATTTTTGAGCGCCTTCAAGCGATGGAGAAAGGGCGCAGCTTTACAAATCGAATCGATACTCTCTATTTGCGCGACGAAGAGGGGGAAATTCAAGTCACTCCCAGTGGCATTAAGTTTTTCTTTGCTGATGACGACGACTTTGCCAAAGCTGAGTGTTCCTTTGAAGTAAACTCCGAAGCAGCTTTTGAGCGGGTGATGCGGTTCTTTAACCGCTACGCCGAGGCAAATGGTTTTGAGTTTCAACCCTCAGGTAAAGGGGAATCGGTCTGAGAACATTGGGGATTGGGCATTGGGGATTGGGCATTGGGGATTGGGGATTGGGGATGGGACATTGGGCTATGGGGTATTGGGCATTGCTCATCGTCCGAGGGTGGCTCCTAATTGCGGTTAATCAACCGGACATATATTAGTGGCATGAACCCATCCCCCAAGCCCCTTTCCCGCTTTTGGGACATGACTGGTGTCATGCGCCTTCCCTTGAGCAAGCGATGGAAATTCTTATCTCCCCAAATCTTAATCAAAAAATCACACGCGACTAAACTTAACATTAGCAAAAACCCAGACTCCATAAGGGTTTTGCACGCTATGCCAGCCGAGGTCACTCTTTGTTTGAGCCAAAACACAGGTTGGCAGTGATTCACATCACCCAGCGCTTTGTACAATGTTATATAGTTTGGGTATATGGAATTTTACCTGAGGGCACGCTTATTCGACCTCACCTGACCTGCCTATTGCCTGCCCACTTTGGCGGCTGACGGAGCGGAAAAGCGACTCGGGGAATCCATTCCTACTGTCTCTCCTTCTTTTTTTGTGAGGAATCTCCCTATGAAACGCTTGCGCAAAACCGTCACAGCTGCTGCCGTTGCCCTGACTTCTAGCCTCAGCATTGCCGGAGCGCCGGCTTTTGGCTTCACCATCACCCAAAACAGCAACGGTTCCGACTTGCTCAACTCGCTGCTCGGCACCACTACTGGACTGAGCAACTTCTCTGTCACCACCACCGGCAATGCTGGTGCCTTTGGCGTTTTCAGTGGCGATCCCTTCGGCTTGGGGTCAGGCGTCGCCCTCAGTACAGGGTACGCCACCGATCTGCTCGGACCGAATAATTCTGGAAGCACAAGCGGTTCTTTTGGAACTCTAGGGGACACTCCAGACTCCTACGATCTGGCTCAGCTGAACATCAGCTTTGACGCCGACAGCACTGCAGACAAGGTGTTCTTCCAGTATGTCTTCGGGTCGGAAGAGTTCAAAGAGTGGGGAGGTTCCTCATTCAACGATTCCTTTGAACTGCTGCTCAACGGCACCAATCTGGCCAAGTTGAGCGACGGGCAGACAACCACCATCAACAACCTCGTGCCCAACCCGGGCGGGCCCTATCACCCCGACTTCATCGACAATACCTACGGTATCGCCACCAATGACACTCAATTAGATGGCTTCACCAAGGTGCTGGCCTTTGAGGGGCTGCTCAATAAAAACGCCCAGAACACTCTTAGCATCAAGATTAAGGATCAGGGCGATAGCGTCTGGGATTCGGGGGTGTTCATTAAAGGTGGCTCTCTGGGAACGGTAGCGCCCCCCAGTAAGGTTCCTGAACCGGGCGTCGTCTTTGGCTTGCTCGCCGCCGGCAGTATGGGTTTCCTGAGCGGTCGCAAAAAGCAAAAAGCAGTGAATTCTTAGGCTCTTCTGGCGGGTTTCTCTGATTTTTACACCCCCCCTTGAAATCCTGACAACTGTGCCTTCTGCGGAAAGGCACAGCATTTTTTTTACCGGCACGCCTCCCCCAGGCTTTCCCCAGCAGTAGTGCCCTATTAACCCACCCCACTAATATCTAGTCCGTTCGATTGACCGCAATTAGGCAGCCTAGGGGAAGGGAAGCAGTATGCAGTGATGCCCGAACGCCCTACGCGCCAATGCCTCCATTCAGAGATCTTATAGTTTTTTTAAAAAATATAAATTTCTGCAACTGGTGTTAATCCGGGATAAATCCAGACGCGATAAATCCAGACGCGATAAATCCAGACGCGATAAATCCAGACGCGATAAATCGCGTCTCTACAAGACAAAAGTCAGCCCCAATTGCTCAAAATGCTGCAGCTGATTTTAGATGCGTATAAGCGTTATTGCGATACGGACAGGGAAAAACAGGTGAGCTGGCAGACTTTGCCCTCCGACGCGCCGGTGCAGCCGGGGGACATAATTCGTTATGTGCAATTCCTGAATTTTAGTAGCGAAAGGCGGGTGAAAAATCTGGTGCTGACGCAACCGATTCCCCCGAAAACGGTATATATTCTCAACTCGGCTACCGGCCAGGGCAGTGATTACCTACAGCCAGCGGCAAAACATACAGCGCCAGTCCAGAAATTGAAGTGCGGCAACCCGACGGCAGGGTGGTGAGACAGCCGGCACCCCCCGGCGCACACCATTCGCTGGAAATTCAACGAAGTTACCGCGCCGACGGCGGCGCTAGCGACATTTCAGGTAAGAGTGCAGTAAATCGATGCGAAATTGGTTCTTGTAAAGATAGTGCAAAATATAAAAATGGTGGCTAGCGGTTGGCTCAAACAGGAGTTAAATTAGGTGAGCTACCGGATTTCACAAGCGAAGGATGAAACAAGGATTGGGAAGCGGGAAGAAAAGAGTGAGAGGCAAGGTTCTCCCTTCTCTTTTCTGCCCTTTCCCCTGATTCACCTTCATTCTTACTTCTTAATTCTTCCTTTGGCAGCGCTGGAGCAAGAACAACTCCAGTGTGTGATCCCGGGAGCAGTCATTCAGAATCAAGCCAGTTTTACCTGCAGTGACTCTGTTAATCTGCAACCAATTAACGGACTGTCGAATGCGATGGCCACATGTCTATTGAGCCTCGGGACAATCTCCATTGCGCCGGGTGGGGTTAAAGATGGAAATAACAATTTAGTGGCGGGTGCGTTTGCCGGCGCTTTGACAGACGAACTGATGAAACTCTGGTTCACCCAGGCAGAAGCGACTAAAGCAGTGATAGCAGCTGTGGTGGCGCTGTCGAGTCAGCCAACAAACTCCTCATTCTCTCAGCTAGCTACTGTTATTAAAGATGCGGTTCTGGCGGCAGTGCCGGCAAAGCAATGCGCCATTGAGGGATGGCAGCGATCCACCGCGCTGGAGACAGGGGTTTCGCTAGTGGCTAAGTGGCTTAAAAACCAGCTAATTGCTGCCGGTTTAACTGAAACGGAAGCAGAAGCGGCAACCCAAGCAGCAATCGGCTCTCTGAGCAAATCTACCCGGCACGCTGGTGAACCAAACTTTTGAAACAGCTTTCCAAGCGATGGTAGGGGCAGTGCCCAACAAAGCAGACACCCTCACCAAGCTGCGGGAGGACTTTATTCGCGAGATAAACACGCTTCGCACCGGCATCAGCACCGGCATTAGGGAGGGGGATGTTCTCTAGTTTCAATTTGTTGTCTCCAATCCAGGCAACACCGCTATTAGCTTTCAAATTCCCGATCCCAGTGCGATTCAAAGGCAGACTACCGGCACCGGTACAGTCACTGGCGTTAGCTACAGTGTAATTAATGCCGGTGGGAGTCCATTTGTGTTAGCAAATTGTCCGATTCCAACGCCAACGCCGACGCCAATTCCGACACCTGCTCCCACTCCGATTCCAACGCCGACGCCAATTCCGACACCGGCACCAACACCGGCACCCACTCCAACACCGACGCCGGCACCCACTCCAACACCGACGCCGACTCCAACATCGACGCCGACTCCAACACCGACGCCACCAGTGCCGGTGACGCCAACCCCGACTCCAACGCCGACGCCACCAGTGCCGGTGACGCCAACCCCGACTCCAACGCCGACGCCGGTGCCGGTGACTCCGACGCCAGTGCCGGTGACGCCGATACCCGTCACGACGCCCACAAACGTAGTAATTCCGCCTGGGGGACAAGTCAACGTCACTGTTAACGTGCAAGTTAATCCCGTTCCCTCCACCGGCACATCTGTGATGGTGAGCATGGGGGGCAGCACTCCCACGCCGGTGCAGCAGACGGTGATTATTCCGCCGGTGAGCAACCAACAGCCCCTGACAGATCCCCTGGGGCGAGTGACCAATTGCGGCGGCGAGATTTTGCCCGATTACACCGGCTGCGCGCGTATCCCTGCACGAACCTGCCACCGCTGACCCCACCGGCACCAATTTGGGTCAATTGCTGGGTTTGACGCCGACATAATTGCCCGATATTACCGGCAACAATATTGTCAGAGAAATAGAGCCGAATCGAAAAAACAGCAATCCTTTCTTCCTCAGCAAAGCCGCACAGGGAAAATACAGTTTCCGGAGCGATATAAGTCGCGATCTGCTGACACCCAGGCGGCGGTACATCTTGCTAGTCGCTCCGCCTCCGGGAAGCAACTTCGAGCCGCGGCGCATCCGCATCGATATTGGCGAGACAGTTAATAGCATTACTCGCTACACTGCCACATTTTTAGATGGTCGCCCGATTAGCGGTACAGACGGCACCACATCTTTAAACGGCACGATCGATATTCGAGATGCTGAGCGCGTCGGGCTGAATTTAGCCGTTCTCGATTTAACTGCTGCCGTTTGTCAAGCGCAAGCGATTCAAATTGTCAAAACCGCTGATCGCGCTGCAGCGCAACCGGGGGATACGGTTATCTACCGCCTCGCTATCCGCAACCTTTCCAACACACCGCTCACCGGCATTACTGTTACCGACGAACTCCCCCTGGGATTGAGCTTCCGCTCAGATTCGGTGCGGGCTGAATTAGAAGGGCAAAGAGTGTCTGTCATTTCCAGCAATCGGGGAAGGCAGGTTAATTTGAGTGCCGGTGCTCTCACTCTCGAGTCGGGGAAAGTGCTCAACATCGCCTACGCCGCCCGCCTGACTCCCGACGGCGCGGGCGCGGCATCAATTCGGCAAGCGTTGAGGGGCGGCGACAGCGGTGCCGGTGTAAAGGACGGTCCCGCCATGTACAAGATAGCTATTCGACCGGGGATTGTCTGCGATTGCGGCACGATTATCGGAAGGGTTTTTCAGGATAAAAACTTCGACGGCGAGCCGCAGCAAGGCGAGCTGGTAATTCCTAATTCTCTGGTTTTAATCGATGACTGCAACCGCATTTATAACGATCTAAATGGTCTTTTTTCTGCTGCTAATGCTATTTCCGGCCCGCCACACTCGAAATACCCAGCGTTACTGGCTACAATATCGCTGCCAATCACCGTTTCGCAGAGCGCAACAGCCAGTCAAGATTGGTGCATTTGGAACCGGGCAGCTTGGTGCGCATGAACTTCGCTGTCACCCCAGTCAGAGAAGGGGGAAACCGATGAATAACTTGAGATTGGTTTTTCTATTAAGTCTTCTGGGCGCGTTCGCTTCTCCCAAAGTCGACCGCGGATAAATTGCACTACAAAATACTAATTTAATACTGCAATTGTCTGAACAATCTGTAATGCGATTGTCTGACAGTAATGTAATGCAAATGTATGAATTTTTTTCGACCGCACCTTCTCGTGCTATATTAAAAGGGTATGATACTCCCTCTATGGCAAAAATTAAACTGTAAGATGTCCCGCTGGCAGCGGCGCTTTCCTTGAAAGCTTTCCCAGATAAACAATACAGCCTCTCCAGCCCTACCGGGGAGCAGCCCTCACCGGCAGCCGGCCCCCGGCAAGAAGCGCAACTATTCACGCGGAATCGCGACTTTTTCGGACGGTTATCTCTACAAGCAGAGGATATTGACAAATTATCCCAAATACCCTCATCCCCTAATCCGGGCACTCCTTCGCAATTGCAGATTGCCAACAGTATGCGAATTGTCTCACCGGCACCGGGGGCAGTGCTAGAGGTGCAGGCGGCGACAGCGATCCTGGAATTCCCCACTGGCAAACAGGTGGAACTGCTGGTAAACGGACAGCCGGCAGATGCAAAATGGTGGTTAGCACAGAAACGGACAGCAAAACTGACACTGTGACTCAAACCTGGTACGGGGTTCCTTTAAAGGAGGGAGAGAATACCCTTGAGGTGAGGGAGGCGGGATTTGGGGAGCAGGTGGGACAGGGGTCGAGCCCATCCGACGTAAGACAGACGTTTCGCCTGTCCGTATTAGTGCGGGGTGCGCCGGTGCAGGTAAAGGTGGAAACCGTGGAAACCCGGATTCCGGCAGACGGGCGCTCGACGGCGACAGTCAGGGGGTTTTTGCTGGATGTCGCAGGCAATCGCTCCAATTGGGATGCGGTGGTGACGCTCGCCGCTAGTGCGGGGAAATTTGTCAGCCCGGATTATGACCCAGCCCAGCTCGGGGATCAAGTTAAGGTCACGGCTGGGGAGTTTGCGGCCACTTTGCAGTCTAACTTGAATGCGGGAACTGTGCGCATCCGCGGGGCGATTCCCAACCCCAACCCCCAACCGCCAACGTTCAATCCGGAATTGAAGGCGTTTGCGCAGCTGCAATTCGAGACTGACTTGCGCCCGAGTTTGGTGACGGGGGTGGTGGACTTTCGCCTGGGGCCGAGAGGAACGGATGGGGGAGTCTGCGGGATTTCCTGCCGCCGGATGGGGGGACAGGCGAGATGCCTGTCCTACAGCTGGATGTGCGGGGTGCGGCGTTCGCCACCGACAAGCAGGGGGGGTGGCTGTTCACCGGCGCGTACAACAGCGCTGGCAACCTGAATCAAACTTGCTCTCGGATTGAGAGGCGGTGGCTGTTTGGGGATATTCAGTTTTCCGAACAGGAGTATCCGATTTACGGGGATAGCTGTTGGCGGGAGACGGTTGCGCCTTCGAGAGACTCGGTGTACTTGCGGTTTGAGCGCTCGTTGCCGGTTGCTGGTGCCGTTCCGGACTACTTTATGTGGGGGGATTACAGCACGGCGGAGTTTTCCACCTCCTCCGGATGCAGTTTACCGGCATGACTCGCTCTCTGCACGGTTTTAAAGGGAATTATACTGTTGGGAATCTGCCATTTAGTGGCTTTTACAGTGCGGACGTGGAGGGATTCCAGAGGGACACAATTGTGCCGGACGGGACTAGCGGGTATTATTTCCTGTCGCGGAGGTTAGTGATTGCGGGAAGTGAAGATGTTTTTATGGAAGTGGAGGAGTTAGACAGACCGGGGACAGTGGTGTACCGGCAGCAAATGAGTAGAGGTGCGGATTGTGAAATTGATTACGACCGGGGGACATTGCTGTTCCGCAGGCCGGTGCAGCGGGTAGAGATAGACCCCAGCGGCGCAGTGTTGGTGCGGCGGATTGTGACGAGGTATCAATTCGACAGTCAAAACGGCGACACCAGCTTTTGGGGGGGAGATTGCAGTATCACCTGTCGCGGGATTTCAGCAGTCCGAATTGGTTTGGCGCGACTTACATGCGGGAAAATCAGGGGGTGCGGAATTTTGAACTTTACGGTGGGGATTTCCTGCTGTCTTTCGGTTCGCCGGCAAATAGTGCCGGTCAAAGCAGTGGGGTTTCCGGACAGCTGATTGGGGAGTACGCCCATTC
>CAZJNL010000113.1:0-9531 GCA_964546515.1 uncultured Oscillatoria sp. | reverse complement strand
CAGGGAAATTCCCAGATCGTCCAGCAACCCCAAAGCTTCATAAGGGTTGTCTCTATCGACCACCGGCAGCTGGTGCAAACCCCTCGCTGCCATGCGGTCTAGCGCCTCAGCCACCGGCTCGTCCTGGTATGCAAACAAGATGTCAGTGGTGCAAAGGTCAGCAATCTTCTGGTGGGCTAAATAACTCTCCAGAGAATCCGCTTTTACTCGTGCGAGGACGCGATTAACGTCTCGCAAGGTGAGAATTCCAATCAGCCTTTTAGCCTCATTAATCACCAAACCGCTGTGACAGTTATTATTCGTTAAAGCCAGACCGGCCTCAATCACCGTCATGGGGGCCGGCAGCAGCAAAGCTGGCTGCATCAATTCCGAAACCGGAATTTTCTGCAATATTTCCCGATTGTAATCTTGCTCGATATTCAGCCCCATCTGCTGTAATTTCGCGCTGTCAGTCGGGGTTGGCTTCAAGCGCTCCACCAGCCAGACGCTCAGCCCCACTGCCGCCATTAATGGCAGGACAATCCGGTAGTCTCGCGTCAGCTCAAACAGCAATAATATAGATGTCAGGGGAGCGCGGGCGCTCGCCGCCAGCACGGCGGCCATGCCCACCATTGCGTAAGCCGGTGGTGCCGCAATATGCTGGCTGATTCCAGGCAGAACAGCCGGCAGGATTTTTCCGTAGGCTGAGCCTAAAGACGCCCCCAGATACATGGATGGGGCAAAAGTGCCACCAACTAATCCGCTGCCGAGGCTAATCGCTGTCATCACCAGCTTTAGCCCCAGGAGGGTGAGCAGCAGCTGCAGGGAAAACTCCACATCTTGCAGTATGGCTTCAATGGTTTCGTATCCAATGCCCATGATTTGCGGCCACTTGAGGGCCACCGCGCCGACGCAGGCTCCGCCAATTACGGGATGGATGAACTTCGGAAGCCGGCGGAACCAGCTCAAGTAGCGCAACTCACCTTCAAAGCAGCGCCGAGCGAACTTAATCGACTGGGTTTGGGCGAGGGAGACGATGCTGGCTAATAAGCCCAAGCCCACATACAGGGGCAATTCCAGCGGAGAGCGGACAGCATAGTCCGGCAGGGTAAACGCCGGCTGGGAGCCCAACCCAATCTGAGCGATTAAAGCGGACACCACCGCCGCCAGCAGCACGACGCTGACGGCTGAGGTGACAAAGGTTGTGCCCAGCACGACTTCCAGGGCAAAGAAAACTCCGGCGATCGGGGCGTTGAACCCAGCTGCCAAACCGGCTGCGGCACCGGCACCCAGGAGCAAGCGCTGTCGCTCTTGGGAAACTTGGATCGCCTGCCCCACGAGCATGCCGAAGTTGGCACCAATTTCTACGCTCGGCCCCTCTGGCCCTAAGGAGGCGCCGGTTCCCAGGGAAACGGACGCCGCCACCATTTTGGTGACCGGTCTGAGGGCGAGGGGCACGGTGCGCGATGCTTGCTCGACAGCTGCAATCATGGAGGAAATGCCGGGGCCAAAGTCTGGCGAGCGCCAGCGCATCAGCCCGATGATGATTCCGCCGAGGGTGGGAGCTAAGGCGAGTGTCCAAGAGCCCCAAGGGGAAATCACTCCCATCAAATCCTGCAGCGTCAGGCTGTGGATGAGATGGATCAGGTAGTGAAAGGTGACGACTCCCATGCCGGTGCTGCCGCCAATCAGTACCGCCAAAATCATGACAATGGTTTCCGGCGTCGGCTGCAGGCGGTTGAGGATGCGAGTCAGGGGGGGTGAAGGAGACGGGAAGGGTGGCTGTTCGGACAGCAGCCCATTAGGAGAGGGGAGGGCGCTCATTAACGGTAACTATATATAAATATGAGAGAATGCTTAAGTTTTGTGTCTGCCTTTTTTATTCTGATTGATCCCTTGGAGCCGCGCAAGTCAGCGGGCTGGTGCGCCGGTGCGCCGTTTGTAGTTGGGCTAAAGCCCCACCGTTTGTAGTTGGGCTAATGCCCCACAGCTGGGGAGCAGGGGCGGCAATTAATATTATTTACGGTAGATGACTTTTTGTTTTGAAAACCGGGTGTACTTATCAAATCAGCGCTATATCTCTAATAGATTTTGCGCTAATTACACAATATGGCAAGTAATCACTCGGATTATATTCCCCAAAATCAACACTGACCGAGTGCCGGCACTGCCACCGCCAGACTCCACACCGGCACGCTTGGCCTTTTTTTTTAGGCCACCAGCAGGTGAACCGCGCTACGCCCTCGGGCTCCGATTGCGCGGGCTGGTTTTCCGCGTTCGCCTGCTCGCTATTAAACAGAGCCCGCGCCAGATCAACACACTTGTTTCACCCCCAAACGGCAAATACTCAAAAGGCGAGAATTGCCCGCGCAAAAACAGCTCCGGCTCAAACCGAGCAGGCTCCCAATAGATATCCTTTGCGCCGATGCAACAAATACACGGAACCAGCACCGTTTCAGGAGGGAACTCGCAGCCTGCAATCCCCACCGACCATCTGGTGACATGAGGAAAGGCAAACAGCGGTAGTTGCGGCAGTGGTCAAATGGCCATTGGGTCTGGGTCATCCCCCAGTCCAGCGCTTGCAGCAGCTTGTCGCGCACCGGCGTCAACTGGTAAATCCAGTATAACGCCCCAGATGCCTTCTGTTAAGTGCAATGCCTGCGGTGGTGCCGGCCCCTCCCCAACTGCCATTACCCAATTCCCCACCCCCAGCCCCCTCCCAGGAAAATTTCCCAGCCAGAGCGAGAGCTCCCTCTCATCGGAAGCAAAAGCAAGATTAATTACCTTTTTAAAATTCTGAAGTCCCAAAAACCATAAAATGTTTGTTAAATCGCTCCCAGCATTAGTGTCATTTAGGGAATTCAGCATGACCACACCCACCCAAGCGGCCACCCAAGCTTCCCCGGCATTTTGTGAGGGGATTCAGTATTTCGGCGAAGCCCTCCCCGGTTTCGAGACTTACGGGAAAGCCCCCGCGATCGCAGAAGGCCGCGCTGCGATCGCAGACCCTGCAGCTCCCGCCGCTGCCTTCCAGACTCTCCTGGCTGCAGACGCCCTGCGCTACCTCACCCTGCAAATCACCGGCAGCAAAGCCTCCGGGCATCCGGGCGGATTTGCCAGCTCTGCGGAAGCTCACGCCGCCCTAGTCATGCTGGGCTACAAGAACATGCTCACGGAAGTTGGCCACCACGCCCCTGGCTTTTACAGCGCCATGTTCCTCGATCGCTCCCTAGAGGACATGGGGATTTTCACAGTGCAGCAGTTGCGCGATCGCTTCCGGGAAAAGCACGGCCTTTTGGGACACCTCTCCGGCTACATACCCGGCATTCTAGCCCCCGCCGGCCCCCTGGGACAAGGGCAGCACTTCGCAATGGCAGCAGCCCTCCTGCACCGCGACAAACTCTTCGCCTTCACTATCGGCGACGGCGGTATGGGCGAGCCGTATGTGATCAGCAGCATGGCTCACTTCCACACCGCCTATCCGGGCGTGACCAATTTCCTGCCGGTGCTGGTTTGGAACGGCTACAGCCAAGAACATCACAGCATGGTTTCCACCAAATCCAGCGAGGAAATGATCGCCTACTGGAAAGGTAACGGTTTTCAAGAAGTTATCTTGGTGGATGCTAAGGAATTTGACGATAAAAACCAGCCGGGCGATTATGTTGACAGCACGGCTTTTTCCCTGGAAAAGCGGCTGGAATTTACCAAAACTGTGCTATTTGCTGTTGACAAAGCGGCTAAATCCGCTCTGAGCGGCACGCGGACGGCGTTTATCATCAAGCAGCTGAAAGGTGCCGGTGTGCACGCGCGGGGGGCGAAATCTCACAACCTCTATCCCAAGGACACTCTCGATGCGCCGCACATTGCAGAAGCTTTGAAAGGGCGTGCTCTCGCGCCGGAAGTTTGGCAGTTGGTGCGGACGAATTTTGAGCGATCCGGGGGCGGACCCGCTGCAAAAACCGCTGTAACGGAATTTGTGCTGCCGCTGCCAGAATTGGGTGAATTACCTCTGGAAGAATATGCGATTGGCGGCGATCCGAAGGTTTCTACTACGTCGATGGGGCGTTTGGTGGCTAAGGTGGGCCAGAGCGACCGCTGCTTCCTCGTCACTAACGCTGACGGCAATGAAGCTTCGGGGATTGCTAATATTAACCAAGCGCTGAAGATTATTCACCCCACGGCGGATGAGCTTTACAACCAAACACCCAACGGGCAAGTTTACGAACCGCTGAGTGAAGACGCTTGTGCCGGTTTGGCTGTGGGTTTGGCTTTGATGGGCGCTCGCAGTCTCTGGTGCTCTTACGAATCTTTTGCGATTAACGGGTTGCCGATTTGGCAGACGGTGACGCAGGCGATGGCAGAATTGCGCCGCCCGACTCCTTCTACTGTTACGCTGTTTACTGCCGGTGCGCTGGAGCAAGGGCGCAACGGGTGGACTCACCAGCGTCCGGAAATTGAGGCTTATTTTGCGGCGATGATGCGCAATGGCAATGTGTTCCCGCTGTTCCCTCCCGATGCGAATAGCATTCAAGTTTGCTACGAGTGGGCGCTGGGAACGAAGAATAAGGGGGTGGTGATTACTGCGAGCAAGTCGCCGCTGCCGGTGCGCACGACTTTTGAGCAAACTCGTCAAGCTTTGCGCGACGGTGCGGTGCTGCTGCAAGAGGTGGCGGGCGACAAGAAAGTTGTGTTTGCTGTTGTTGGCGATATGACGCTGATGCCGGTGTTTGAAGCGGCGGCATTTTTGGAAACTGAGGGGATTGGCGTGCGGATTGTTTCGGTTGTCAGCCCCCGCCGGCTGTATCGCCCGCACGATGTTGCGTGGGATACTTGTTCGGAAGCTGATGGCGGATTTTTGGATGATGCTGGGTTTGCGCGGCTGTTTGATGGCGACGCGCTGATTGCGGTGACGGGCGGCGCTTCTGGTATGCTCGAACCGGTGCTGTTGCGGGCGAATTGCAAGCGGGATACTTTCGCGTGGAAGCGCGGGGAAACCACTGCGAGTGCCGGTGAGTTGATGGCGTTTAATGGGCTGACTGCTGAGGCGCTGACGAAGCGTGCGATTGAGTTGCTGCATTAAAGTCTGATGGAATGCCCCCGTCCGGGTTATACTGGATGGGGGCCGGCAATTATCTGGTAGGGGGGGTTGGGAAAACCGGCTATTGAGTGAGTGGATTAAATTCTGGATGTGATATAGCAAGGGACAGTCAGTTTAGGACAAGGCCGAAACGCTGCGCTTACAAAGCCGTTGCACGCGCTCCGCACTTCCGGATATTGGGACAGGCAAGATGCCTGTCCTACGAGGTATATCCGTAAGGACTGCGTAGCGCTAACGCGCCGCAACGCTTACGGCCTGCCCTCAATGTCTAATGTCCTAACCAATTTGGCGAGCGCTATATAATAGCCTTCCCGGAAATTAACTGGACGGGCTAGAAATAGAAAACCTATTCACTCTACCTGTATGGCTCCCACTGTTTCAGTATAAAATAGAACAGGTGAATTTGTTATGAAATTTCAAGCAATTTTCACATTTGACCCCGAATACGAAGGTTATGTTGCCGAGGGTACCGAGCTTCCTGGCTGCCTCAGCCAAGGCAAGACGCTAGATGAAGCGGCAGACAATATCAAAGATGCTATTAGGGGGTATCTTGACGTCCAAGCCAAGCATGGCAAGCCGTATGTTGCTGAGGAATCTCAATCCTTTATCGGGGAAGTTGTAGTATAAATGGGACGTTTATCAAATATTTCCGGCATGGAGGCTGTCAATATTTTTGAAAGGTTTGGCTATGTACTGGATTGTCAAACAGGCAGCCATGATTCTTTGGCATGACTCAAAACCAACCCTGTCAATTCCCAATCATCGGAAGCGCCCGGGTTGCTGAGGAGCTTGATTCGACAGGCAGGAATTACGGTAGATGAATTTCTTGAAAACAAATAAAGGCGCTGATTGGCGCAGCCGGTGGCACTTCTGGGATGCTGCAACCTGCTGTGTTGCGGAGTGCGGTAAAGTGGTATAATTTCGCGCTTGTTGCGGGGGGGCGACGGGCCGGTGGATCGGCGTGGGGTGCCGGTGGGGGCACTGACAAAACTCCCTCCGCGAAGTGCTTGCATTAAAGTCTGGATGTGGTATATTGATATGGCCAGTATTTTTACTGGTTCTGGGCCAGATAGCAGACATAACTGAACTGAAACGACAATGACCAAAGAACAATTTGTGCCCAAAATAATTAAGAAGCTGGCTCCTCAAATAGGAGCTACAGTCCTGTGGGAACCTGAATACGGTTTTGGCGGACAGATTACTTTTAAGAATGGCCATAAAAGTTTTTTCTGGCATCATACTTTAAATATTAATTATCAGGCGTCAGTAGACCTATCAACCGATAAAGGTTTTGCCAGTTCTTTTCTCAAGACATTGGGATATAATGTCCCTGAGGGGCAAACTTTTTTCAGCGATGAAGTGAATGAAAGACTGCCCGCCAACTCCAAGAGGAATATAGATGACGGATTCAATTTTGCTAAAAGCCTTGGCTTTCCTGTAATTGTAAAGCCTAACAGTCTCACGCAAGGAATGCTTGTCACAAAGGTTCACAGCCAAACAGAATACTATCAAGCCGCCGACAAAATATTTTTAAAGGATTCAGTTCTAATCGTTCAGAGGTTCTATTCTGGCAGGGACTACAGGATTGTGGTACTGGATGATGAAGTAATCGCAGCATATGAGAGGATTCCCTTATTTGTGGTGGGGGACGGAAACTCAAGCATTTTGGAACTTGTCCGTCAAAAAAAGGAGATATTTTTAACAAATGGCAGAGCGCCGAGGGTAGACATTGAGGATTATAGAATTCAAAGCAACTTGCAAAGAGAAAAGCTTGATTTGAATAGTGTGATTCCGAAAGGCGATAAGCTGTATCTTTTAGATAATGCAAATCTGACAACGGGGGGGGAAGCTGTAGATGTTACAGATGATATCCATCCTGACTTTTACAAGTTGGCAGTCAGTGTAACAAAAGATATGGGGCTGAGATTGTGCGGGGTGGATATTATTACCGGCGATCTAACACTTCCGGTGAAAGATTATGTTGTCATTGAAATCAATGGAACTCCTGGTTTACGCCACTATGCCTCTCTCGGTGAAAGACAAGCCAAAAGAGTAGAAGACCTCTATCTAAAAATTCTCAAAGTTATGGAGTCCGAATAGGGCGTAAAGGCTTGCCTTATTGATTATATTCCGCCGCCGGCACTGCAAATTGCGGCTGGCGGGACAAACTGAAACTGCCAAGCTGCGTTAAAACTTTCGCCGGCAAATCGCCGTTCTAGAAGCCGGTTTTTGTAAATCTCCCTGGGGGTGGGGTGCTGTACTGCGCGTCACTCGGTGAAGGTGGGGGTGCGTTCCCAAGAAGATGGGGTGCGTTCCCAAGAGGAACGCTACTGGAAAACAGGGAGATTTTGAAGCGTTCGGGTTGAGAGAAGCGCAACCGGCCTTGATATGCTAAACTAGATGTAAGCTGATGCCCCTAACCATATTTGGCCGAGAGGCGGGGCACAGTCAGTTTTAACAAGCCGGTTACTGCGAGGTAAGAACATGGGTGTCGGGGAAAAAATTGAAATCAGTTTTGATGTGTCGCCCCAATTTGATAATACTTTGAACGATTTGGAGCAAAAGATAGGTGGAGATAAAGCTGACTTGTTTCGGAAGGCTATCGCTTTAATACAGGTAGCTATAGAAGCAGAAGAGCAAGGTAAAAGTCTCTGCATTGCTAGCCAAGATGAAAAAATTGAAACTAAAATTGTTGGGATATCTAAAAAATGACGTAGCAGCTAGATATCAACAGAAGGTCTGCCAGTTCAGAGGAGTTTTCTTAAACTACAAAGTCCCGCGAAAAAGCCGATTTTGAGCGCCGGCAAATCGCAGCGGAAAATGAACACAAGCGACAGATAGAATTAGCTGATAAAGAACATCAGCGACAGCAGGATGCGGCTGATAAAGAACTTCAGCGACGGAAAGAGTGGTGGGCTTTCATGGGGAACTTCCTTGTCAGTGAGATTGGAGTCAAACTCTTTGCCGGTTTGGTGCTATTTGTTGTTGTCTATCATGCTTGGACGATTCTGCAAAACCCGAACCGTTCGCCGGAAGAAGATAAGTTTGCCACGTCAATCCTGATTGCGGTCGCTACTGCCTTTGTGTCCTATTTAACCGGCAGAACTGTAATTGTCAAGTAGCCATACTGGAAGAGAGAGAGATTTTGAACGGAATCGGAAAGGAGAGGGCAAGCACCGGCTGCTGTTAGGTACAATACAGGCAGTCGCAAGACGTTAGGCGAAAGGAGTTGGAGCTGGATGAAATTTCAAGTTATTTTCACCTTCGCTCCAGACTGTGAAGGTTATGTCGCTGAGTGCCAAGGAATCTTAAGTCTTAGTTGGCAAGGCAGCCGACTCCATGTTAAAATATATCCATCCCAAATACAACTTGACAAGACCTCTGAGGTGATAAAAATGAGTGTGCCGTCAAAAGGTGGGCGAGTTAAGATAAGTTTGGATGTGTCTCCCGAACTTTACGACACATTGAACCGCTCAAAAAATGGGCGGGAACAGCGCTGAGGTACTTTTAAAGTCCATCGCTTTGATGGAGGTAGCAGTAGAAGCGAAGCCGCAAGGCAAACATCTCTGGATTGCCGGCGATAGCAAAAACCTTGAGAGCGAAATTATTGGGATATAGAGAGATGGCATATTCAAAGTATTTATCTAATAAAATCGCCAATCAAGGCGAGAATCCGCTAGTTCTGTAATCAGTACACTTCCAGTCTCAAGAGGACGCTGCGCTTGAGCGAAAGCTGCGGGAGATAAAGTCTCTCCAAGACCTGAAGAAAGAGTGGCTTTTATTTATTTTAAGGGATGCAGTAGTCTTTTCTTCCGCCATCCTTTTTATCTTGGCTGTCGGTGGCTACTCTTTCTTCACCCTGCTCAGAGGCACATCATCTGAAGATGAAAAGAAGTTTGCTATTTCAGTTCAAAGTTTGATAATCACTGGCTCGGTCAGTTTCGTTCCTGGTAGATCTACAGCATCTCCTAAGTAACTCAGATAAACAATCCCCGGCCCTATCTATAGCAGTTATAAATTTTGTTAAATCCTCTCTCTTTTCTTGACGCAAGCGCTCTTGGCGTCTTGGCGGTTTACTAAAAAAATAATTTTCACAAATCAATTATAACCGCTCTATACCAGCCCCACTCTACCAGATATACAGAGCCGGTGAACGATTGACTCACTACTCGAAAGCCGGTCTGGGAGAGACTCCTGGCAGTATACTAGAATCGGGATGGCATTCACCTGTGCCGCGCAGTGCGCCACCCACCGGCACCCCCTGCAAGCCGGCGGTTGCTGGGCAGCCGGCAGAGAGGTTGGGGGCACCGCCCAGGAGCATCCCTTTTTTACGCGCCCACCTGTGAGGGCGAAGCATGAGGGCTGTAAATCTTTCGCGCTTGTCTCCTAGATTGGTAGCCCACAGGCTTCGCCCCGACAAAAGTGGTAATCGCACGCAACCCCCAACACCATAG